>NZ_VOYQ01000008.1:0-100126 GCF_013420195.1 Acinetobacter sp. YH01024 | reverse complement strand
CTGATGCTAGTTGGTCTAACACCTTGCAATGTTTGTCTTTTATACGTAATTTAAGGGTTTTCATGTACTTATATTAACAATCAAAACTCAAGGAAAATAGTCCTTAGTTAAATCAAACGACACTTCATGTCGTGTCGCTTATATCTCTGACCTGAAGGACTGAGTTTTACGCTCCATTTGATAAAACAGCTGTGCCATCACGGCATTCTGTCTTGAAACAAAATTTTTCCGCTCATTAATCTGTAAACTGGCCTGCTCTCGTATGGCATCGTATTCCGCTGTTGTGAGTTTTCGTTGATTCTTCCAGTGCGCATCAGGTACATAACCTATTCCATAATGTACATTCAACAATGGATATTCATGAAAATATTTTGCTGTCGCACGTTTTTCTTTGGCTGTTAAAATATTCAGATGAATCCATTCACTGCCAAGATGTATCGATGGATCACGCTTCATGCCTTCAGCAATCCATTTTTTGGCCTGTGGAATATTGCCAATCAACTCATATGCAGTACCTAAATTCACTGCAGTCTTTGGTAAACCTGGATGCTCTTTTTCAATTGCACGCAAAACCTTAATGGCTAAATCGTAACGGCCTGCGTAGATCTGATGTACGGCATAATCATTTTCTGCCTGATAGTCTATTGGGCTAGGATGCCTTGAGACAAAGTTATTCAATTTTTCATCATGATCTTCTTCGTGTTGATTTTCTTTTTCTGAATCAGATGTATAAAAATCTTCTACATAGGTATTTAAACATGCCCAACTTGGCATAGTGATGAGTAATATGCTGCTCAATAGCATGATTTTTTTATTATATTGTGTGTATAGACTGGACTATCCAATGTCATTTTCAAGCTTAGTTTTATCATCTAGTTATAATTCTGTGTGTTATTGGGGATTTTTAAAGAATGACCATTCAAACATAAAAAAGCCACCCGAAGGTGGCTTTTTTCATTCAGCGAACTGAATTATTCATCATCTTTTTTTGCTTCGTCAGTAGGAGGTAAGTCCTTGACCGCTTCCGCAATTAGACCAAACATATAGTTGCCATAAGCATTTGTTTTGTCGTAATGGAAACGCAAACGTGGCGTAATACGTGTTTTGATACGATGGCTTAGTTCATGACGCAAGAAACCAGATGCTTTATTCAAGACATCTAAAGTCTCTTTATTTGCGGCTTCACTTTGCTCATCGCCTAGCTCACGACCCATTACAGTCACATAAACTTCGGCATATCCTAAGTCTGGGCTCACCTTCACGGCAGAGATGGTCACTAGACCACCTAAGCGTGGATCTTTCAGCTCCTGACGGATCAGTTCTGACAACTCACGTTGTACTGTATCCGCCATACGCTTCAGACGTTGACTACCCGCCATTAAAGACTCCGTTTAATTAATTGAACATCGTACACTTCAATCTTATCTTGTGCTTTGATGTCTTTATAGCCTTTCACCGCAAGACCACATTCCATACCGGCACGAACTTCTTCAACCACATCTTTGTAGCGACGAAGAGATTCAAGCTCACCTTGGAATACCACCACGTCATCACGTAATACGCGAATCGGTTTATTACGGTGTAATGTACCTTCAAGTACCATACAACCTGCAGCAGCACCGAATTTACTTGAGTGGAACACTTCACGTACTTCAGCAACACCCAGAATTGTTTCACGGTGTTCAGGCGCCAATTTACCGCTCATCGCATCTTTCACATCATCAATTAATTGATAGATGATTGAGTAGTAACGAATGTCGATACCATCAGCATCAGCTTTTTGACGTGCAGTATTATCAGCACGTACGTTAAAGCCGAGAAGAACCGCTTCTGATGATTCAGCAAGTGTTACGTCAGACTCAGTGATCGCACCAACACCTGAACCAATAATACGTACTTTCACTTCATCAGTTGCAAGTTCAGCAAGTGCAACGTGTAATGCTTCCAAAGTACCACGTACGTCTGTTTTCAATACCACGTTGACAATAGGCACATCTTTCTTGCCCATAGACGCCATGATATTTTCAAGACGCATCGCAGATTGACGCTCAAGACGTTTTTGACGTTCACGATCCATACGTGCATCAGCAACTTCACGTGCTTTCTTCTCGTCATTTACAACAAGAACTTCGTCACCCGCCATTGGCGCTTCAGGAAGACCCAAGATTTCCACAGGAATCGAAGGACCAGCAGATTTAATACGTTGACCATTTTCATCTGTCATTGCACGTACACGACCGTATGACGAACCTGCAAGAACAAGGTCACCCACTTTCAATGTACCGTTTTGAACAAGAATCGATGTTACCGCACCACGCCCTTTGTCTACACGTGCTTCAATTACAACACCTTGTGCCGCACCCTCTTCAGATGCTTTAAGCTCAAGAAGTTCGGCTTGAATTGAGATCAAGTCAAGAAGTTCGTCGATACCTGCACCGCTGTGCGCAGAAACCATTGCCACTGGAACGTCACCGCCCCATTGCTCAGGTACGATTTCTTTCGTCGTCAACTCATTCAATACGCGATCTGGATCAGCAGACTCTTTATCCATTTTGTTGATAGCAACAATAATTGGCGTACCTGCTGCACGTGCATGGTCAATCGCTTCCGCAGTTTGTGGCATAACACCATCATCTGCTGCAACAACCAACACTACGATATCTGTAGATTTCGCACCACGTGAACGCATTGCAGTAAATGCTGCGTGTCCCGGTGTATCTAAGAAAGTAATAATACCTTTTTCAGTTTTCACATGGTAAGCACCAATATGCTGTGTGATACCACCTGCTTCACCTGCAGCCACTTTAGAGCGACGAATACGGTCAAGAAGTGATGTTTTACCATGGTCAACGTGACCCATAATTGTCACAACTGGCGGACGAGTGGTTTGGACACCACGCGCTTCTTCAGCTGCTTCAAGTAAGTTGTCTTCTGCTTGTGTATCCGAAACAAGTACTGGATTGTGACCCATTTCTTCAACAACAAGTGCTGCAATTTCTTGATCAATCGCTTGGTTTTGAGTAACCAATTCGCCCATTTTCATGAGTGATTTGATAACTTCGCGAACTTTAACCGCCATTTTCGCAGCCAAGTCAGCAACAACAATTGTTTCACCAATTTCAACATCATAAACTTGTTTTTTAACTGGTTTTTCAAAGCCATGCTTGTTCGCTTGACTTGTTTTTAAACCACGTTTATGTGAGTTATCACGGAAAGATTGCTCTTCGCCACGACGACCACCTTTTTTAGGTGAACGTGAATTGTTGGTATTGGTACCACGTTTAATTTCACGGTCTTCTTTCGCAAATGAATCTTCATATGCCTGACCTACAAGGCCGGCAGCAAGCGGAGAATCATCTACAACACGAATGGTCGCAGTAGTGTCTTCGTTAGAATACTTAGACGCCATTTGACGCATTTGCTCAAGCGTACGTTGTTGCGCTTCTTCAGCGGCTTTACGACGCGCCGCTTCTTCTACAGCTTTCAATTGTGCTGCTTGAGCTTCACGTGCTTTTTTCTGTTCTAGAGTTTCAACAGGTTTTGTAATTGGCTTGTTGTTTGACTTACGTTTTACAACAACCGCAGCTTTCGGTGTTTCTTGCTTCGCATGTTCTTGCTTCGCAGCAGCACGCATTGCTTCTAAAGCTTGTTTCGCTTTAGATACTGGTTGTTGCTTCGGTTCTTCAGCTTTCGCTTCAACCTTAGGTTCCTGTTTACGTGCTTGTTGGTCAGCTTGTGCTTTCGCTAATGCTTCAGCTTTAATTTGCTCAGGATCCGGTTTAACAAATGTATGTTTCTTACGAACTTCTACATTAATCGTTTTTGCCTTGCCCGATGTACTCGCCACTTTAGCAGTACTGGTAGTTTTACGTTTCAACGTGATTTGTCCTGCATTGCCCGCATCCTGACCATGAACTTTTTTCAAATGGTTAACGAGGGCATTTTGTTGTTCAGTGGAGATAATATCTTCAGGTTTAGTTTGTGTTAAACCTGCATCACGAACCTGTTCCAGCAGCTTCTCAACTGGACGACCCACGCTGAGAGCTAACTCCTTAATCGACTTGTCCGTCATATATTACCTCCTAGTTAAACCATGATTCGCGCGCTTTCATAATAAGTTGACCTGCTTTTTCAGCACCTAAACCTTCAATATCAGAGATATCGTCAGTGGCTTGATCTGCAAGATCATCTACAGTTACCACACCGCGAGCGGCAAGCGCATACGCGATTTCTTTAGTCACGCCTTCCATTGCAGCAAGCTCTTCGCTTGGCTCTTGGATGTTCTCTTGTTGTTTCAATGCATCAGCCAATGCAACTTCTTTTGCACGACCTTGTAGCATTTCAACAGTTTCAGCATCAAGTTCGATCTCATCGAATGTTTCCGCAGGAACATACGCGATTTCTTCTAATGATGTGAAGCCCATTTCAACCAACGCCATCGCTAAGTCTTCATCAATATCTAGACGTGTAACAAACATATCTAAATATTGTTGCGCTTCGTTTTGTTGGCGTGCGTGATATTCTTCTTCAAGCATCATATTGAGCTTGTAACCAGTCAATTCAGATGCTAAACGTACGTTTTGACCTTGAGAGCCAATTGCACGCGCTAACTGATCACTCGTTGCAAAAATAATATCTGCAGTACGTTCTTCTTCATCAATCACGATACCTGATACATCAGCAGGCTCTAAAGCACTTGCAATGTACTGTGCCGCGTCATCCGACCAAACGACTACATCAATACGCTCACCATTTAACTCTGACTGAACCGCTTGGATACGTGTACCACGCATACCAATACATGCACCTACAGGATCAATACGGTGATCGTTTGTTTTCACAGCGATTTTAGCACGAACGCCAGGTTGGCGTGCAGCTGCCTTAATCTCAATGATTTCTTCAGCAATTTCAGGAATTTCTTTCTTCATCAATGCGATGAGCATTTCTGGTTTAGAACGAGAAAGTAATAACTGAGCACCACGGCCTTCACGGTTCACATTAAACAAAATCGCGTTTACACGTTGTTTAGGACGTAGAATTTCTTTAGCGATCATTTCTTCACGCGCAAGATATGCTTCTGCATTGTCACCTAAGTCAATGATAAAGCCATCTTTGGTTTGTTTTTTCACTTCACCGTAGATGAGTTCACCAACTTTAGACTCGTAAGCATCTGCAATTAATGCACGTTCTGCTTCACGAATTTTTTGAACAATCACTTGTTTCGCAATTTGTGCCGCAATACGACCGAAATCAATCGATTCAACTTCAAGTTCACGAATATCACCAATTGCCCATTTTGCAGGATCTACATCAGAGATCGCATCTTGGCATGCTGGCATTTCGTGATCTTCGTCGGCAACCACTTCCCATTGACGGAAAGTACGGTAATCACCAGTACGACGGTCGATTTCTACACGTAGACGAGCTTCTTCCGAGTGAGTTCCCTCGTAGAATTTCTTCTTAGTCGCTGCAACTAAAGCTTGTTCAAGCGCTTCAAAAATTGCATCACGACTTACACCTTTTTCGTTACTAACCGTTTCTACTACGGTAAGAATTTCACGAGCCATAAGTCACCTATTCGTTCAGATTCTTATTTATTAAATTAATCTTGGAAAACCAGATTTGCTTTATCAATATTGTGGCTGTCAATATCCAACACTTGTTGCTTTTCAACTTCAACCTGAATCATTTCGCTTTCAAGGTCTACGCTTACAAGTTTGGCTTGGAATTTACGACGATTATCCACAGCACTGATCAAACGCAAAGCGACTTGCTGACCAATGTATGCCGTCATTTGTTCCAATTTAAAGAACTGACGATCCCAACCTGGAGATGACACTTCCAATGCATATTCGCCTGAAATTGGATCATGTACATCCAACATCGCACCCACTTGCTGAGTGACACGAACACAGTCCTGCACGCCGATACCACGGCCTTGCTCAACTTCGCCATCTTCATTGATGACAGGTTCTGCATTTTCATCAACTTCACGGTCGATATAAATACGTAACAGTGAACGTTTTCCTTGAGGTTGGAAATCAATCCCCCAAAGTTCTACATCACATGCTTGCACCGCTGGGGCAATTAAGTCCTGAAGTGCTTGAGTTTTATTTGATAGCTTCATTTACTCTCGTCAAATTTGTGCGATTCGATGGTCGAAATGACCACTACAGACCAATGCAAAACTATAGTAGTAGTGAAACATGACGGTTTGACCAAAATACTGTCGACACTACACGATAGCCAATAAAAAAGGGCGTAAATCGCCCCATTATTACACAGAAAACCATAGTCCACTGTGCAAAAAGGCCCACCTAGTTGTGAGCCTCTTTTAGAAACTTGGTAGCGGGAGCTGGATTTGAACCAACGACCTTCGGGTTATGAGCCCGACGAGCTACCAGACTGCTCCATCCCGCATCAACATGCAAAAATTATATACAATTTCTTGGTCATTTTCAATCTAAAACAACCTGAAGAATTGCCCCACTGAGTTGCATCTCAGAGGATTGGTAGCGGGAGCTGGATTTGAACCAACGACCTTCGGGTTATGAGCCCGACGAGCTACCAGACTGCTCCATCCCGCATCAACATCACAATGACTTTCAGATAAACTGCTTATATAGATTGTGTGCTATATAAGATTGGTAGCGGGGGCTGGATTTGAACCAACGACCTTCGGGTTATGAGCCCGACGAGCTACCAGACTGCTCCACCCCGCATCAATATGCAAATAGTTCTCTCAGCTTTAAAAGCTGTCCATTTAAAAGTTTGCATCTTAAAAATAGAATTGATTGGTAGCGGGAGCTGGATTTGAACCAACGACCTTCGGGTTATGAGCCCGACGAGCTACCAGACTGCTCCATCCCGCATCAACAGAGTTTTGCTGCATACACCAACTTATGTTCTGGATTATAAGTTGGTGCGGAAGGGGGGACTTGAACCCCCACGCCCGAAAGCACTACCACCTCAAGGTAGCGTGTCTACCAATTCCACCACCACCGCAGCTGTGACGCATTCTAGTCGCAACACGTCAAAAAAGAAAGCGCTAAATAAATTATTCAGCGCTTTTTGGTGCAGTTGGCGAAGTTTCAGCCGATTTTGCTGGCGCAGTCGGTACTGAAGAAATCGCATTCAGACTATAAGCATCTGTCGTTTGTTTCTTTGCAAACACCGCAAGTGTCAAGCTCGTAACAAAGAACAAAGCCGTTAAAATTGCAGTCAAACGGGTCATAAAGTTACCCGAACCAGATGCACCAAATACAGTTGCAGCACCGCCGCCACCAAAAGATGCACCCGCATCTGCGCCTTTACCATGCTGAACTAAAATCAGCACGATCATTAAAATCGCTAAGATAATATGTACCACCAGCACAAACGTATGCATGCTGAACTCCTAATTATTTTGTATTTGCAAATGCTTGAGCAATTTTATAAAACGACTCTGCATTTAATGATGCACCACCGACCAGCGCACCATTGATATCTGGACAGGCTGCCAACTCTACTGCATTTTCAGGTTTTACACTACCACCATAAAGAATTGCAGTATGAAGTCCTATTGGGGTGATTTGGCTTAAACCTTCACGAATTTTAGCATGCATCGCTTGCGCATCTTCAGGTGACGCTGTTTTACCTGTACCAATGGCCCAAATTGGCTCATAAGCAACCACAATTTGCTTCCACTGCTCTGCTTGTACGACAGCAGCAATATCACATATTTGTTGTAACACAACCTGTTCTGCTTGGCCGCTTTCACGTTGTTCTAAGCTTTCACCCACGCAATAAATCACAGTCAAACCTGCGTTTAATGCATTTTTTACTTTTTCATTAATGATATGCGGTTGATCAGCAAAAATTTCACGGCGTTCTGAATGACCAATAAGTACAAATTCAATACCATAATCTTTTAATAGCTCAGCACTAAGCTCACCCGTGTATGCACCTGTACCTGCGACGCGAGAAACGTCTTGTGCAACAGTCATGATGTAACGGCTTGCTTGTGCTAATTCATTTTGCACCGAGGTCAGAGCAATAGCTGTTGGTGCAACCCCAATATGGCATGCCGCTTCAGCAATATTTTGTTCATTTAATAATTGCTTAAAATTCTTAAGAAGTGCGCCAGCATCGGCTTGCAATGGGTTCATTTTCCAGTTACCCACTACCCAAGGCGTAATCGTCGAACCCGACATATTTATCCCACATGACAAAGATGAAATCGGGCACATTCTACACGTAATTCATAATTTTGAAGATACATTTCAACACATTTGCATCTTCGAAGCACACCAGTCATTCCAAGATCTTCACTTTTCTGTAAAAAAATTAAGCAGATTTAAGGACTGGTTCATGCTTTTTACCAATTCTTAGCTAGTGACAACACTTTAAGATATGGTATTTTTGTGCAACAAAAGTATAATTTTGCTATACCAATTATAAACAGACTGAAGCATAGGCAAGTAAAAGCATGACAGCAGTTCAAGGTTCTTCAAGATTTACGGGGTTTATTCGTCGCTTAGTTGACGAAGGGCATCTGTCTGCCGAAAAAATGCAAGCAGCGCTGCAAAATTCAAAAAAGGCTCATCAAGATATCGTGCCGCATTTGATTCAGGAATATCACCTTTCAGCACGCCTGATCGCAGAAACCATCTCGATAGAGTTCGGTGAACCGGTTTTTGATATTTCAACTTATGATACGTCTTTAATTATACGTGATGAATTTGAAGATAAACTCATTACCAAGCATCGTATTTTGCCTATTTTTAAACATGGCAATTTATTATTCGTTGCGATCAGTAATCCCACCAATATTGAAGCAGTGGATGCCATTCGATTTGGTAGTAAGCTGAATACTGAAACAATTATTGTTGAACATGACAAACTTGAAAAGTTAATTGAACAGAACTTTGCTGAAGAAAGTACTTTTGACTTTGATGATGACTTTGATCTTGATTTAGAACAGGAAACTATTGATCCAGCGAAAGAAGATGAAGATGAGGCAACAGGGGATGAAGCTCCGATTGTTAAATACATCAATAAACTACTAGTCGACGCCATTCGTATGGGTGCATCTGACTTACATTTTGAACCCTACGAAAAAACCTATCGCGTCCGCTACCGTGTCGATGGCGTGTTAAGAACAATTACAAATCCGCCATTACAGCTCGCTACACGACTCGCTTCACGTTTAAAAGTCATGTCACAAATGGACATCTCGGAAAAGCGTATACCTCAAGACGGTCGTATCAAGTTAAAGCTGTCAAAGAACAAAGCTATCGACTTCCGTGTGAACTCTTTACCGACATTGTTTGGTGAAAAACTTGTTCTACGTATCCTTGATCCATCTAGTGCGATGCTAGGGATTGATGCGTTGGGTTATGAACCTGATCAAAAAGAACTGTTCATGCAGGCTTTAGAAAAACCACAAGGCATGCTACTCATTACCGGTCCAACGGGTTCCGGTAAAACCGTATCTCTATATACAGGTTTAAATATTCTCAACCGTGAAGATACCAACATTTCAACGGCCGAGGATCCTGTGGAAATTAACTTAGAAGGGATCAATCAGGTCAACGTAAATAATAAAGTCGGCCTCACCTTCTCTGCAGCCTTAAAATCATTCTTACGTCAAGACCCTGATATTGTGATGGTCGGTGAGATTCGAGATTTAGAAACGGCTGAAATTGCAATTAAAGCGGCTCAAACAGGTCACATGGTTATGTCTACACTGCACACCAATAGTGCACCTGAAACACTGACACGCTTACGCAATATGGGCGTGCCTTCATTTAACATCGCGACATCCGTAAACCTTGTCATTGCGCAGCGACTTGCACGTCGCCTATGTTCACAATGTAAAGAAACAGTAGACGTACCAAAACAAAGTCTATTGGAGCTTGGTTTTACCGAAGATGATTTAAATACACCAGAATTTCAAATATACCAACCTGTTGGTTGTGCCGAATGCCGTGAAGGCTATAAAGGTCGTGTCGGTATATATGAAGTCATGAAAGTGACACCTGAAATTTCAAGAATTATTATGGAAGATGGCAATGCCTTACAAATTGCCGAAGCTTCAAATCAAGCAGGTTTTAACAATTTACGCCGTTCAGGCTTAATTAAGGTCATGCAGGGGGTGACTTCACTTCAAGAAGTCAATCGTGTGACCAGTGAGTAAGTGAATTAGTATTTAAAAATAAGGATAAATTCATGGCTGTAAAAAAAGCGCAGATGATGCCAACCTTCAGTTATGAAGGCGTGGATCGCAAAGGGGCGAAAATCAAAGGGGAAATGCCTTCGCGTAATATGGCTTTAGCCAAAGTCACTTTACGTAAGCAAGGCATCACCATTAAAACCATTCGAGAAAAACGCAAAAATATTCTCGAAGGCTTGATGAAAAAGAAAGTATCCACTTTGGATATCACGGTATTCACGCGCCAACTTGCAACCATGATGAAAGCCGGTGTACCGCTCGTTCAGGGTTTTGAAATCGTGGCGGAAGGCCTAGAAAACCCAGCCATGCGTGAAGTGGTCTTGGGGATCAAAGGTGAAGTTGAAGGCGGTAATACCTTTGCTGGTGCGCTGCGCAAATATCCGCAGTATTTCGATAACCTATTTTGCTCCTTGGTTGAATCAGGTGAACAGTCGGGTGCATTGGAAACCATGCTAGACCGTGTTGCCATTTACAAAGAAAAAAGTGAATTGCTTAAGCAAAAAATCAAAAAAGCCATGAAATACCCAGCAGCGGTCATCGTTGTCGCTGTTATTGTGACGATTATTTTGATGGTAAAAGTGGTTCCCGTATTCCAAGACTTGTTTTCATCATTTGGTGCAGACTTACCTGCCTTTACCAAAATGGTGGTCAACATGTCGGAATGGATGCAAAAATATTGGTTCTTCCTCATCATTGGAATTGGAGCTGTGATTGCTGGTTTCATGGAAGCGAAAAAACGTAGCAAGGCTTTCCGTGACTTCTTGGACAAAGCTGCACTGAAAGCACCGATTTTTGGTGATTTGGTTTATAAAGCAATTATTGCCCGCTACAGCCGTACCTTGGCAACCACATTTGCAGCCGGTGTACCCTTAATTGATGCGCTTGAATCAACTGCAGGTGCAACCAACAACGTGGTATATGAAACAGCTGTGTTAAAAATTCGTGAAGATGTGGCGACCGGCCAGCAATTGCAATTCGCCATGCGTGTCACCGATAAATTTCCCTCTATGGCGGTTCAAATGGTGGCTATTGGTGAAGAATCAGGTGCTTTAGATACCATGCTAGATAAAGTGGCAACGCATTATGAAAACGAAGTTGATAATGCCGTAGATGGCTTAACCTCGATGATGGAACCCTTAATTATGGCGGTACTGGGTGTCCTCGTTGGTGGTCTTGTGATTGCAATGTATCTTCCAATCTTCCAAATGGGTTCTGTGGTTTAATGCAAGAATTAATAACATATTTAATCAATACCCCAATTGCGATGTATATCGCAGTTGGGATTTTTAGTCTTTGCATCGGTAGTTTTTTAAATGTGGTGATTTACCGTACGCCAAAGATGATGGAACAAGAATGGCGCACGGATTGCCAACTGTTTTTACATCCAGACCAACCGATTATTGATGAAACAAAGATCACCCTGAGTACACCTGCTTCAACGTGTCCAAAATGCAAAACACCTATACGTTGGTATCAAAACATTCCAGTCATCAGTTGGATCGTGTTACGCGGAAAATGTGGAAGTTGCCAAAACCCGATCAGTAGCCGTTATCCACTGATCGAATTACTCACCATGATCTGTGCGCTGATTGTTGTTGCAGTTTTTGGCCCAACCATCCAAATGCTGTTTGGTCTGGTGCTGACTTATGTCTTGATTGCCTTAACATTTATTGACTTTGACACCCAACTTTTACCTGACCGTTATACCCTTCCTTTGGCTGCACTCGGGCTTGGCGTGAATAGCTATGCCATTTATACCTCTGTAACCTCAGCCATTTGGGGATATATCATCGGCTTCTTATGCCTATGGATTGTTTACTATTTATTTAAAATCATCACTGGTAAAGAAGGCATGGGCTATGGTGACTTTAAGCTTTTAGCTGCCTTAGGTGCATGGATGGGCCCTTTCCTGCTTCCACTGATTGTATTACTCTCTTCACTGGTGGGTGCAATCATTGGCATTATTTTGCTCAAAGTCCGTAAAGAAAACCAACCTTTTGCATTTGGTCCCTATATTGCCATCGCCGGATGGATCGCCTTTTTATGGGGTGATCAAATTATGAAAATTTATTTGGGTCAGTAAGGTCGTTGTATGACATTTGTCTTGGGTTTAACAGGTGGTATTGGTAGCGGTAAATCTGCTGCAAGCAATTGGTTTGAACTCCAAGGCATTCAAGTCGTTGATGCTGATCTCGTTGCACGTGAGATAGTCGAACCTGGTCAACCCGCACTGAATCAAATTCAGCAACATTTTGGTGATTGGGTTTTACAGGAAAATGGTGAGTTAAATCGGCGCGCTTTACGTGAACATATCTTTAAAGATCCTACAGCACGTCAAGCACTTGAAGCCATTACCCATCCTGCAATACGCCAGTCCATTATCCAACAATTAAACGAAGCCACTAGCCCCTATGTCATCTTGGTTTCACCACTATTATTTGAAACCAATCAACATGAATTGACCAATCACACCTTGCTGATTGATGCCACAGAACAATTGCAAATTCAGCGTGCATCACAGCGCGATGGTCAAAATATCGAGCAAATCCAAAAAATTATTCAAGTTCAAATGTCACGTCAGGAAAAGCAAAAAATCGCCGATGATATCGTGCTGAATGATGGTCATTTAGATCATCTTTATGCGCAGCTTCGGCCCTTGCATCTCAAGTACTTAGCGCACGCTGAAAAAAACTAAATAAAAAAGCAGTCTTACTCAGACTGCTTTTTTTGTTGTTCGAGTTGCTGCTCTAGACTGTCCTTTCGCCCCAACCATTTCCACGGTTGAATCGCTCCAATCCCCATCCCGACTAATCCGCACACGATTGCAAAACTTAAAGGTTCATTTAGCAGCGGCACCGCTAAAATCGCAGCAATAAAAGGTGCCAAAGTTACGATGCTTCCGGCTTTAAATGCACCCAAGCGCTTGATCGCCTCTACATACGTTAAAGTCGCAATAATCACCACAAAAATACCGTGAAAGATGACTTGCCCAATGAGCTGCAGCGGCTCAGGATCGGACCAATGTTTAGGGGAAAATAGTAGGTAAATTGGCACAAATACCACGGCAGACCAAATCGCAACCCCCGCCATGGCATGCCAAGCAGAGAGTTTCCATTGTTTAAGCAATACCGTAAATATCCCCCACCAAATGGCACTGATAAAAAACAGCAAATCACCGAGACCAAATGCTACACCGGTTTCCACATACATCAGATAGCTCATTAAGCTAATGGCCGAAACCATAATGACCACACTGATCCAGGTATGCTTATCGAGCGGCTGCTTGAAGATCAAAAACGCGGCTATGGCTGTACATAAAGGAATACAACCATTGAGGAAAATTGCAGCATGGGCCGCAGGAGCATAATGAAATGCGCTATAGGCCGTTAAACAATAGGTCACCCCACCGAGCATAGCAAGGATAAAAGGCTCTTTTTTCCATAAAAAAGCCGTATCTTTTTTATAAATCAAAATTGGCATTAAGATGCAAAATGCCAAAGCAAACCTGAGCGCCGTGATATCCCAAGCACTGATTCCCCAATTGGCGCTTAAACGCGCCGTTAAGGTAAATCCACCCCAAATACACATGGTAATGAACACATATAAATAACCTTGCTTTTGAGGAGACATCATCACTGCTATTTCAATTCATTATTACGTTGACGGCATGCTTCATACAATGCCATACCTGTCGCGACACTGACATTTAAGCTTTGCAAATTACCAGCCATTGGAATGTAAACAGTTTGATCACATTGCGCCTGCGTAATAGGACGTAAACCTGTATCTTCAGCGCCCATCACCACACATACACCCGTACCTGTGAAGTCAAAATTTTGAATCGGCAATGCTTTTTCATCTAGCATAGTGCCGACCACACGTACATTAAAGTCTTCTTTGATTTGAGCCAAGGTACGTGCCAAGTTCGTCACCTGAATAAACTTCACTTTTTCAGCACCACCTGCAGCAACTTTACGGGCTGTTGGGGTAAGCGTCGCTGAACGATCACGCGGTGCAATCACAGCTTCAACACCCATGGCTGCCGCTGTACGAATGCATGCACCAAGGTTATGTGGATCTGTAATATGATCTAATGCCAATAGCAACGCATTTGGATTGGCTTGTAATAAAGCCTCTAAATCTTTTTCGTTCAAAACTGGATGTGGACGTACAGCAGCAACCACACCTTGATGGAACGGTTGTCCCGCAAGTTTTTCCAAACTATCACGACTAGCTTTTTGAATGCTGACACCAAACGGTTCTGCAAGCTCAAAAATACGTTTTAAACGCTGATCATCACGTCCTTTTAACGCAAATAAAGTTAAAACGCGTTCTGGCTCAAGTTCCAGTAATGACTCCACTGAATGAACGCCATAATAATATTCCGGTTTCGCCATGAACGACCTCTAAATTGCAAACTTCGATAAACTTTTGAACAGGGTATGATATCCCTAGAGCACAGCATAGGCTGCCAAAAAGAAAAATCCTGCAAAGCAAGCTTTACAGGATTTATGCTATGACACATAGTTTAACCGATTTGAGGTTAAAAAACTGTGCCTAAATTGATTGAATCATTAGCCTTCTAAGTGGCACACATAATCCAACACTTCGTCTGTTTCAATTTTAAATCGGCTATTACCTGGCACGTAGAATGATTGACCCGCACGGAATAATTCGCTTTCTTCGCTATCTGCAATTTGAACACGACATTCACCTGAAATAATTTCCATACGTTCAGGTACATGGGTTTCAAAAGTCAGCGCTTGTTCAGTTGGAAGCAACACACCCAGTGTTTTCTTTGTTCCATCTTCAAATTGCACAGTATGGCTGATGCATAGACCGCCAAAATAAACATTTGATTTTTTGATTACCGATACATGATCAAACTGTGCTGACATGCGTTTTCTCCAGATAAAGCATATTTATAATATTTTGATCGATGTAGTTTAATTGTGCTGCAAAAACTAATCAATCTGTGTTGAAAACTGTGCGATAGATAATTACAAAAATCTGAGTACTGGATGTGCCCCTATTTCATCCCACCACCTCAACATTTAGAGTCTAAAACAAGCTGTGCTGTTGTACAAAATACTTTTTTGTTTCATCCACTAAAGTCCTAGTTAGGGTTAATTGAAACGCTGCAAACTCATTTCAAAAAAATAGCAGCGTGATGAATCATATTGGTGGATTTGAGTGACCAAATCATGACGTTTTATGGCAATAACACGCTAGATTAAATACAAGAATACATACACAAACGTGTTTTGTGAGGACTTGGCAGGACATTTGATGGTTTCAGCTCACGTTATGCAAGATCACCTACTCTTTACATCACAACACTGCATGGATACAGCGGATAAGAAACTAATTTCTTGTTAAACTGAAATTTAAGATAGAATTATGAGGTTTTTCGTCATCTTAAAATAAAACTTGTCTTGTGACCAAAACAAAACTTAATTATCTTTAACTAGAACTTTTCGCAGCTCGGATGCGTTTATGCTGACACATTTAACTCTGATCAATTTTGCATTAGCCGACCATTTAGCCATCGACATTGAACAAGGCTTTAATGTCCTGACGGGTGAAACGGGTGCAGGTAAATCTTTACTTCTAGACGCATTATCAGCTTGCTTAGGTGAACGTACAGACACCAACTACGTGCGCTATGGATCAGACAAAGCCGATGTGACAGCGACCTTTAGCTATCAAGAGCACAGCCCTGAAGCGCTTTGGCTCAAAGAACACGAACTAGATGATGAGTCTGGCGAAATCCATTTACGTCGCGTGATTTTTGCAACAGGTCGCAGCAAGGCATGGATAAATGGACGTCCGAGCAGCTTGTCCGAGTTAAAAGAAATTGGCCGCTTATTGGTACAACTTTATAGCCAACACAGCCAACAACAACTCTTAGAACCACCCTATCCAAAGCATTGGTTGGATCGTTATTATAATTTTTATCAGCCTGCTCAAGCCGTGCGTGATGCCTATAGCAAATGGCAAAAGGACATTCGTCAGCACCAAGCAGCACTCGATGCACAGGCTACACGTAAGCAACGGATAGAAACGCTTGAACTTCAATTGGAAGAACTTGAAGACGTTGTGCAAACGGACTACAAAGAAATCGAGCAAGAATTTGACCGTCTCAGTCATCATGAACATATCATGCAAGATTGTAGCTATGGTCTAAATGCCCTCGATGATGCCGAGCAAAATATCAATCAAGAAATGGGCGCGATCATTCGTCGGATTGAATCGCATGCAGGACGTAGTGAACAACTTTCTGAAATTTATACATCGCTGCTGAACGCTCAAAGTGAAATTGAAGATGCGACAGCAAATTTACGTCAGTTTATTGATCGTCAAAGTTTCGATCCTGAACGTATGGACGAATTAAACACTAAACTCGAAGTTTTTCATCGCTTAGCGCGTAAATATCGTACTCAGCCTGAAGACTTAAAAAATGATTATGATGCGTGGCAACTTGAGCTAGAACAATTACATCAACTTGAAGATCCTGAAACCTTAGCTGAACAAGTGGAAGTGTCTCATCAAGACTTTTTAGCCAAAGCACAGCATTTGGATGATATTCGTCGTGAAGCGTCTACCCCATTGGCGAAGCAGTTGACTGAACAAGTGAAGCAGCTCGCGCTCCCAGAGGCTCATTTTGAATTTAAATTTGAGCCTCTAGAACAAGCTTCAAGTGAAGGTTTAAGCTTTATTCAACTTCTGTTCACCGCAAACAAAGGGATTCCTGCTCAGCCTTTAGCACGCGTGGCATCGGGGGGGGAATTGTCACGTATTGCATTAGTCATGCAAGTGATGAATGCTGAAAAAACCGAATCCGAAGTGTTAGTCTTTGATGAAATTGATGTCGGGATCAGTGGCGGAACGGCAGAAATTGTCGGACGTTTGTTGGCTGATTTGGCACAGCATGTTCAAATTTTATGTATTACTCACCAAGCCCAAGTCGCTGCTCAATCTGACCAACATCTCCTGGTGAAAAAACGTCAAACGGATCCTGCAAGCAGTACCATTATCGAATTAGAAGAAGATGATCGGATTCAAGAGCTGGCTCGAATGACTGGTGGTGTGGAGATTAGTCAAACGACCTTACAACACGCAAAACAGTTGCGACAATTAAAATTTCAACATAGTTAATTTTTGATGCTTTCAAAAAAGCCTGTGTATTCAAAGTACACAGGCTTTTTTCTTAAATACACTATTTGAAAATCCCCTGATACACAAAGCCTTTTGAGCCCAAGCTATAGCGTAAATATTTATACTGCGGCTGATGTTGTTGATTGAGTAACATAACATCCACGTGTTTCGGACTGATTTTGAGATATTCATTACCGCTACGACGATCGGTTTCATAATGGCAGTCATAATCTACCGAGATTTGATCTAGTTTCTTTTGCTTAGTTTGAAATACATAAGATTTAAGTAACTGTTTTGGTCCAACTTCAACAGCTCTTAGATGATGTAGTCCACTGCAATTATCACCTTTATAATAACTCTTCACCAAATATACGGTTTTATTTTGGATGTTGACCGGCAAAATTTGATTGATATAGCCTGAGTCAAATTGATCTAAATGTTGCGTTTTTCCCGTTGCATATTGCACATAGCTGCTCCACTCCCCCATCGTGCCTCCGCCAGACACATCAAAACTATAAAATTTAAGTTTTTTATCTGGTGAATATTGCACATGAACAAAACCTTGCTTTTCGAGTTGCGTAAATCCGTAGTGAAAACTGCTCGGATCTGCCGCAATGACATCCACAATTTCACGTTCTATCGCTTCATTGACCTCATAAAAATTTAAGTTTTTATATTTTTTAATCACCTGAGATTCATGTTTTTGTAAGTCAGCGCTTCCTGCAAAGCCTGAAATAGGTAGGCTTGCACAGAGTGCCATCCCTATTATTTTTGAATAATGTGTCATTGTTTTACCCTCAGTTTATCCTGCTATTTTAAGCAATCTCAGTCATCCATCACGTATATCTTCTCCTCACTTTTGTACTGCTGTTGTTCAAATCACCAATCATCGCTTCACAATTCACCGTATTGTAGACCTGCCTGCACGATGAAGATTTTTAGCATGTCCCTCATCGGTCGTGCATGACAAATATTGAATTTGCAGAAAAACTCATTGTTGAAAACTTGTGAGTCTAGTATGTTGATAAATACAACGTTATTCGAATGCAATTCACCCCAAGAATGAAACTTACCCCAATAAGGAGAAGCCATTAGGTGACTAAACAATACCTTACACACCGCTGCCTGATTGCTCCACCCGAAATGAACGATGAATTCTTTGCCAATACGGTGATTTATTTAGCGCGACATGATGAAGATGGCGCTCAAGGCATCATTATTAATCGTCCATCAGGTTTACAGATCAAAGAACTCTTGAATGATTTGGAAATTGAGGCAGATAATGTGCATCCTCATGAAGTGTTGCAAGGTGGACCTTTGCGCCCAGAGGCAGGTTTTGTTCTTCATACCGGTCAACCGACATGGCATTCGTCTATTGCTGTAGGTGAAAATGTCTGTATTACCACGTCTAAAGATATTTTAGACGCGATTGCACACAATGAAGGTGTGGGTCGTTATCAGGTGGCCCTAGGCTATGCCAGTTGGGGTAAAAGCCAATTAGAAGAAGAAATTGCTCGGGGTGATTGGCTCATTTGTGACTCAGACATGGATTTAATATTTAACTTACCTTATGACGACCGCTGGGACGCTGCCTATAAAAAAATGGGCGTAGACCGCATGTGGTTATCATCTGAGATTGGACATGCCTGATTTACAACAATATCAAATGATTATGGCCTTTGACTTTGGCACACAAAAAACAGGAATGGCTGTGGGACAAGCCCTGATTGAAAGTGCAAATCCCCTGCCACTCTTTCCCATGAAAGATGGCATTCCCAATTGGGATAATCTACTCAAGATTGTGAAACAGTATCAGCCGGATTTGTTCATCGTGGGTCTACCGCTCAATATGGATGATAGCGAATCTGAACTCTCCACACGTGCGCGTAAATTTGCACGACGCCTTCGCCACCAAACCAATATTGAAACCTTGATGGTCGATGAACGCTTAACGACACGTGAAGCGCGTGATGAATTAGATCATTATCAAGCCCAAGGCCGTGCGAAGAATCTTTCTGCCGACAGCCTTGCTGCAGCATTGTTTATTGAAAGTTGGTATCGAAATCCAGTCGGGCTAAAACCTTAAGCGCTTTCAACAAACAGGCAAATAAAAAAGCATCCGAAAGAGGATGCTTTTTTATGCGCAAGATTGATCACTCAATGCTGCGCGAATGAAATGATTGGGGATAACTTAGTTTTTATCCACAATATGAATCGTGGTGGTTCGACCCGCGACAAAAGCCAGCTGATCATGCGGCACTTCATCCAGTACAATTTTCACTGGTACACGCTGTGCCAAACGGACCCAACTAAAGGTTGGATTGACATTGGCAAGTAAGCCATCAGTCGATGTACGTTCACGGTCTTCAATCCCTGTTGCAACGCCTTGTACATGGCCTTTATAAACTTCAGAACTTCCCATCAGTTGGATTGTTGCAGGTGCGCCAACATAGATTTTATCCAGTTTGGTTTCTTCAAAATATCCCACAACATACAATTGTTGACGGTCAATTAAGGCCGCTACGGCTTGACCGACTTTGACGTAATTCCCTGCTTTGAGCTCAAAGTTAGACAATGTTCCATCAGTCGGTGCAACCACTTCTGAACGTTTTAAATTCAATTCAGCCAAATGCAAACTGCTATTCGCCGCTTCAATTAGGGCTTTTTGCTGCACCACACTAGCTTTGGCTTGCTCAATCGCTGCCTGAGTTTGCTCATGCTCTGCATGTGATTGATCACGTACTGCAAACATTTGATCTTGTTCTTGTTTTGAAATCGCACCATCCATCAAACTTGCATAACGATTTGCATTTTTATCTGCAAGATTGATATTGGCTTGTGACTTCACTAGATTGGCTTTAGCTTCAGCAAGCTGCGCTTCAGCCCCTGCTAGTCCAGCTTTGGCTTTTGCCAAGTCAGATTTGGCTTGCTCAACATCCAAAGCTTGACGTGCCACATCTATACGAAACAGCACTTGGCCTTTTTTCACTTGTTGGTTGTCTTGAACCAAGACGTCTGTGACCAAACCTGAAACATCCGATGACACTTGAATTACATCACCACGTACCCGTCCATCACGCGTCCATGGTTCCGAATTGTAATATTCCCAAATATGTTTCAGCGCAAGTAATGCGCCACATAGCACAATTATTAGCAATATAGGCCGAATATATTTTCGGACATTCAAATTGGTCATACGATTACCTCAATCATTTCATTTTTTTAGGGGCTTAGAACTGGCAGAAAATAAAGATTTCATGCACCAGCCAAAGCAACATCACAAATACACCCAAATAAAAAATATTGGGCATCGGCACCCAATCTTGCGCCATCCATCGGTCAAGCAAACGCATGATGACCCGTAATAACAGATAGGCCAATACCGCTTGAATCAATAGAATGGGCACATAGACGCCATATACATTTAGCTCACCCATGTTGTGCCTCGACCTGTAAATGATTTGGAGTCTGCTGTGTTAGAACATGACAAAAACTGCTTTGAATATTGTTCAGTAAATACTGAATTCGATGCATAACATCGTCGTTTTCAATACCCTGAACGGCCTGATTCAATCGTTGAATTCGCTCTACAATTTGCTGTTTCAAGCTCATATACACATTCTTTTGCCCTTGTTCCATGGCCCGAAAATAGTCATCTAAATCCTGTTGTAACTCTTCGAGTTCGCTGACCAATGCATCATTCGGATCGAGTTTATTCATCAGTTCTTGTAAGCGGGTCAAATCAATCACCGCACTGGCTTCCACCAAAGCCCACTCGATCTGTTGTTTCAAATTTCCTGATTGCACCATTTTGCTGTTTAGGATGCCAATTCGGTCCAACATACTGCGTAAATGCACCCGAAACGGTAAGCCGTACGGCAGATATAAAGCCTGACGCAGTGCTTTGTAGTGCTGTGAAAGTATGCGTTGGGCCGTCATATCTGGTGACATTGCACGTACTAAATGAATAATAAATACCGAGATAATGGGTCCCAAAACCGTCCCAATCGATGCATCAAAGAAAAACACCTGATCGAGGCTAAAGCGGTTTTGAAAATTCAGTCCCATGATGGTGCCCATCAAAAGCGGCAAGCTGATCCCAATCAAAGGCGGATGTAAAAACAGCATCAGACAGAACATCACAAACGGTGCTAACACCACGATCAACTGCCAAAAAGCGGTCACATGCGGGAAAATGCCATAGGCGTAGATAAACACCATGAAAGCCGCATACATATTGGCGCGAATAAACATTTTCAATGCAGGAACAGGGTTATCCATTGCAGTTAAAATACAGGCACTGATCGCAGCCATTTCAGCCATCATAAATCCAGCTTTCCACCCACTAACGATCCAAAAACCCGTGGAAATTAAAATAATCAGACACGCAGACACTCCGCCACGAATAGCAACCCCCGCATCTCGGTGCAAAGTCGGATAATGACTATTGCTCAAGGCGGTCAGTGTGGCTGGTAAAGTTGAATCGCCTTGCTGTACCCGCTGCCAAAGCAAGCGAATCGCACGGATATTCTGAATAAAATGGCGAATATCCATTTTTAGACTGCCCAAAATCACCTGCTGTGATGGCAATGCCTGTGCCTGAATCTGTTGAAAATCTTGCTCAAACTGTTCAGGCAATTGATTAAGTTTACTTTCCTCAATCTGATGTTGATCTAATAAAAACGCGGCAATATGTTCATGGGCTTGCTTGAGTGCCGTCCGATAATGTATGTCCAGACCGTCTAATTGTTTCATCCGTTCAGACATGGCCACCAAGTTACTGACCAACAAACTCAACTGATGCAAGATTTCCTGCAATGGACGTGTCATACCTTTTAAGGTAGATTTTTCATAAGACAAATGCACCGCCATGACATGTATATCCGCGATATCTCGTGCAATATTGCCGAGGTTTTTTGAATAATTTTCTAGTTCGGCGGGCTCTAATAAAATCTGATCAAAAATTTCTTTGGTATCGGCAAAGGTTTTACTCACCCGTGTTTCGACGGCAGGGCCAATATGCATTGGAAATAATGTCGTGGTCACGATGGCACTACATACCACACCCACCGTAATTTCGAGAAAACGCCCCAAGGCCATATCGAAGATCGAAGCGGTATCAATAAAATACACCACGTTAAAACAGATAATGACCGTGGTATAACCCGCCAACATGGAAACATAACTACGAGGCGTACGGTCTAGCAGTGACAAATACAAGCAAAACCCAACCCAAACCGCTAAAAACACCGTAAACAGTACAGGCATGTGGATGAGATGTGGCAGTGCCACCACTGACACAGCCGCCCCTAAGAACGTCCCTAATACACGATACAAACTTTTTGAAGACGTCATGCCTGAATATGGATTCGCGATCACGAAAACGGTGCCAATTGCCCAAATCGGATAAGCCAAATTCAGTACAAAGGCTACATACAATGCCAACATGCCCGCGATGAACGTTTTGGTCGCAAAAATCCAGTCCATTTTATTGGGCCGAAAAGCGAGTATTTGTTTCGTCAGCAGCATGATTGATCTCGTCAGTTTGCTTCTTTTTAGTGAAAACGGCCTCGTATCGAATGCTTAAACATTCGACAGCACAACCTGTATCACGGCACAGGAATGACTAGAAATTTCAATAAGTAAAGAAGCGATTCAAATCGTGTTTCAAACCATTTGAATACAAAAAGTAATGTGCAACATTGCCTGCGCATCGAAAGAATGAGCGATATTTATTCAATATAGGATATTTTCACAACAATTTTGCTTAAAAAACAAATTAAAGTCAATATTAATATCTTATTTTGATAATTAGTCTATATTTTAAATGCATATTTCAATTTTTTATTATGCTTTTATCAGAATAACCCAAGAAACCCTGTGATATTTCAGATTTGTTTCATTTCCAATGTAGAAAAGCGCAACATCAGGCCGAGCAATTTGTTATAAAGTAACTTAACGATTCATTTTTATTGTGACCAAGCAGGTTCTTATGGCGCTTTCCAGTTTTGGTAAAATTCTCACCGTACTTGACTTATTTTCAGTTGCTCGTCCCATCATCAATGTCGACATTATTAGTGAAGAATTAGGCTTATCTAAACCAACGAGCTATCGCTATTTAAAAGAACTGGTCTCTGCTGAATTATTGCAGCGCCTCAGTGGAACTTCTGGCGATTACACACTGGGTTCAAAAATTGCTGTGCTTGATTTTATTTCTCGCACCACCGATCCATTGGTGCAAATTAGCATTCCCTTCATGAAAGAAATTGTGGAACGCACAGAGTCTTGTTGCTTATTGACGCATCTGAATATCGACTCATGTATTGATGTACATCATGAACTGTATAAGGACTATACTGCCTTGGCATATGGTCGAGGTAGCCCACGTCCAATGTACAAAGGCTCATCGTCTAAAGTGATTTTGTCGCAGTTACCTAAGCAACGGATTTTAGATTATTACCACCGTTTTGCGGACGAGTTATCTCAAGTTGGTTTTGCGCATAATGAAGAAGAATTTATGCTGCAAATGAAAAAGATTAAAAAGCAGGGTTATTATTTTTCCAATGGTGAAGTTGACCCAAATATGTCGAGCTTATCGATTCCGATTAAATTTTCCAGTAAAGAACCCCCGCTTGCTTTGACCCTATTGGCGTCTAAAAATCGTTTTGATTTTATGAATTTTCAGAAAGTTGTAGAAATGCTGCAAGACTGTACAGCGCGTATTGAGAAAAAATACAGCAGTATGATGGAAGAATCGGACGCCATTTAAATCTGATCAGATTGCGCACAACTGATGCGATGTTGTAAAGATGATATTTAATTAATCTGATAAACCCATATTATTAATTGAATTTATTAATTATAAATATTGGATAAATTATCATAATATGATTATTGTTCTTTAGCAGTCATCTCAGCCATGTGTTCCATGATTTCAGTTGATTGTCGCTATACTCTTCCTCAGAGAAAGAAAAAAGCTCATCTAGATATGGGCTTTTTTTACGGCTGTTGATCATAGAAATAACGAAAGGTTAAATTCACCCTCGGCTCGGTCACTTTCATCGACTTCATTAGGGCATGTTTCCAATACCGTTGGGTTTTCCCACGCATCACAATCAACTGTCCACTTTGCAGTAAAAGCTGTACTTTCTCTTGAGTGCTTTTATGTTTAAAGCAAAACTTTCGGCTTGCACCAAAACTCAAAGATGCGATCACCACCTGCTGTGTGGGTGAAAGCAAAGATGGCTCATCATCACTATGCCACCCCACCGCTTGCGTACCATTTTCGTATAAATTGGCCAAACAGGAATTAAACGTCTGACCCACCCGTTGCTCAATATATTTCTTTAAGCGCAGTAAAGCCGGATTCCAGATCAATGCCTGCTTTTGCATGCCTGAATAGTGATACTCATAATGAGCATCTCCATACCAAACCACTTTTCGTTCCGTTTGAAAATACTGTCCATGCAAAATGACTTCATCATGCTGCCAAGCCAACTGCGTGAGGAAATAGCGTAAATATTTTTCACTGTCTTCAGCATTGAAGATCAATCCATAATCTTCAACTTCACCATCATAGGGCAACAGATTTGCATGCGGTTCAGGCGTAAATAATTCAAAATTCATCGGTTCAACTCAACACTGTTTGGCACAGCAGCGTGATGCTGATGTCGTGAGCACATTTAAAAAATATCTTAGCCGAAAAACTCTCGTCACAAATCAAAACATTGTCATTACTTGTCGCATAGAATTTTCAGTCTTAGACTAAAGCTCATATTCACAATAAAAATAATTGCTTATGAATCTGTGGCAACTTTTCCAAAAATTACGCCCATTCGTACAGCCATACCGCTGGCTGGTGGTCGTGACGCTGATCTTGACCTTAATTGGCTCACTCACGGCACAGGTGAATGCCCTGACACTCAAATATGCCGTAGACAGCATCAATCAGCTTTTACAACAAGGCCTCGGTCTAGCCAATGGTTGGCACATATTAATCACAATCACCGTAGTTTTACTGGGAAAAGAAGTCATCAATGCCATCGTGCAATTTGGACAAAAATCGTTTGGTGAAAAATTACGTATTTTAATTTCTCAGGATTTGTCCCAAGGCATTATTGAAAAATTTATCACCTATCGATTGGCATTCTTCGATCAACAAGACAACCAAGCAGGTAAGCTCCAAACTCGAATTGATCGGGGTGTCAGCTCGCTCACACGACTGGTTCAAATCTTTTTTATTGATATTTTACCGCTTTTTACCAGTGCGATTATTGCACTGGGCTTAATGTATTATGCCAATGTTTGGGTTGGCGTGGTGGCCACAATTATTGTGCCGATTTATTTTTGGCTGACCTTTAAACAATCACAAAAACTGGCAGGCAAACGCCGTGCCCTACGCGATAATTTTGAAAAGAAAAATCAGGGTATTCTGAGTATTATCAACTCGATAACGGTCATTAAATCTTTTAACAAAGAAGCCGTCGAATCGAAAAAGCAATTAAATCTGCAAAAGTCGCTGACTGAAAACCAGATGCAGACACGGCAAACCAGTTATATCTTTGACGGACTCAAAACCTTTATTGAACAGGTCGGTGTAGTGCTGATCATCATTCTGACGGCCTATTTTGTTTTGGATGGGCAAATGAGTATCGGGATGATTATGTATCACGTGTTGTTATTTAATAATGTCTCTGCCCCGATTCGCTCGCTGCATCGTATCTATGATGAAATTAACTCTGCGATGATTTATTCGGAAAGCTTCTTTAATATCTTAGAAGCGGATCATGAAATTGAAACCAGTGGCACTGCTCAACCTCCGATTCAAGGTCAATTTGAATTGAGCAATGTCGACTTTAGCTATCCCAATGGCTTTCAGGCATTGCACCGCATCAACATGACCATCCAACCGAACAAAATCACCGCGTTGGTTGGTTTATCTGGCGCTGGTAAATCGACATTAATTAGCTTACTGGATAAGTTTTATCATCCTCAAGCGGGCAATATCAAACTCGATGGCATCGATTTAGAACAGATTGATACACAGTATTTACGTGAAAATATTGGTTTGGTATTGCAAAAAAATCATATTTTCCCAGGTTCAATTTTTGAAAATATTCGCTATGGCAAAAGTACAGCTACAGAGCAAGAAGTCTTTGATGCGGCAAGGAAAGCCTCGATCCATGATCAGATCTTAAAACTGCCACATGCCTATGAAGCCGATGCTTTACTGCTCTCAGGTGGACAGCAACAACGTATTGCCTTGGCACGCATGTTCCTGAAAAATCCGCCGATTATTTTCTTGGATGAGCCGACTGCGAGTTTAGATGCGATCGCGGCTGAACAAATTAAAAATAGTCTGGATCAAATTAAGCAAGGGCGTACCGTTATCATGATTTCGCATAGTTTGTCGCAAATTATCGATGCCGATTACACCTATGTGATGAAAGACGGACAAATCGTAGAACACGGGGAGCATCATGATTTGTACCATCAAGAAGGTGCCTATAAGCAAATCTTCGATGCGATGGCGAAAAGTTTAAACATTGACAAAATTGCCCGAACTTTTGAGGAAGACGAAGAAACACATAGTTAATTTTAGACAAAAAAAAGCCCATCGTGTGATGGGCTTCGTTCATATTGGTTTTTATCAATTAACGCTGAACTTTTTGCTCAATTTCTTCAACACTGGTGTGACGGACATCTAGACCTTTCACCATATAAATCACTTGTTCAGAGATATTTCGAGCATGGTCACCAATACGTTCAAGTGAACGCAGCACCCAAAGTACATTCATGACCCGAGTAATGTGGCGTGGATCTTCTATCATATACGTCATGAGGGTACGGGTTGCCGATTGGTACTCGCGGTCAATATCAGCATCGGCCAAAAGGACACGTAAAGCCTGATCTACATCCAAACGTGCAAAGGCATCGAGCGCATCATGAATCATCACGCGGACTTGGTTGCCAATATGACGTGTTTCCATATAACCACGCGGTGAACCACCCTCTTCACACAAGCTTTGTGCAATACGGGCAATTTTTGCCGCTTCATCACCAATCCGTTCTAAATCGGTGTTGGCTTTCGACATCGCAATCACCATGCGTAGATCAATCGCAGCAGGATGACGACGCGCCAAAATTAGGGTAAGCGCTTCATCAATTTCAGTTTCCATACGGTTCACCGTATTGTCTTGAAATTGAACATCGATCGCCATCGTTGCATCCGTATCCAATAAGGCATGAATGGCATTTGCAACCTGCTGCTCCACCAAACCACCCATGGTCATAAATTTGGTATGCACATCCTGCAACTCTTCATTGAATTGCGAAGAAATGTGATGGTTTAAAACAGGATTATTAGGCAAAGCGAGTCTCCACTACAACGTGAATCGGCAGATTTTAGTGCCATATTAAAGCATATTGATTGTGAAACTTTTATGACCATGGCTTATTTCTTTAGTAGGATCGATGGCTGATTTTTCTGATCGACCAACCACGCATTCATTTCCACTAAATCAGCTTCCGTTAATTTCCCAACGGAGGCTTTAAGTTGCAGTACATGTATTAAATAATCGTACTTGGAATTTAAATAATCTTGACGGGCTGAGAAGGCATTACGCTGTGCCAGTAGCACATCAACCATGGTTTTCAGGCCTTCTTGGTACTGGGCTTGTGAGGCCAAAGACACTTGCGCGGAAGAATCCATCGCGGCTTTACGTGCCTGTAATTTACTTTGATCCGTTTCGACTTGCATATATGATTTTTTTACATCGGTTTGTGCTTTTCGAATTGCTGCATCCACCTGTGCTTGGCTTTTTTCAACATTGATCGCCGCTTGCTTAATGGATTTCTGTGTCCGTCCACCATTAAACACATTCCAGTTCATTTCAATCCCCACCTGATCAAATTGACCATCTTGCGACATGATGGATTGTGGACTTTGCTTGTTATACCCATAGGTACCTACCGCTTCAATCTGAGGATATAAGGCAGCTTTTTCGACGCGTTTACCATCTTCCGCATAACGTTGTTGCATACGCGCTTGTAAAATACCTAGATTCTGCCCCTGAGCCAGTTCTTCCCACGCTTGCACATTGTTTGGAATCGGTTTTTCAAACTGAAAATCTTCACGTAACACCGCCAGATTTTCTCGATATGGCCCAATCAATTGCTGTAATTGTTCCTGCGCCAAAACCAATTGAACATTGGTCGCCATACGGTTGGCCCGCGCATTTTGATATTGAGCATTGGCTTCGCTGACGTCACTTTTTGCCACCAAGCCTTCTTTTAATTTAGCATTCATCATGCGCAGCTGTTCAGATAGCGCCTGTTCTTCTTGTAAGTTGGCAACCGTCAATGCTTGCTGACGTAGGACATTAAAATAAGCTTCAGAGACATTTAAAATATGATCTTGTTTTTGAATCCGCAGATTGATTTCACTTAAGTTAATTGAGGTCTTGACTTGCTTCAGCCCTTCCCATGCATCCCAACGAAAAATGGGCTGACGGGCAGTGAGCGCAATTTGTCTTGTTGTGGTGCTGTCTGGCATGATCAGCCCTGCTTGAGCGCCACTTTGGTTGGAATTTTGATTTTTTCGGGTCACATTTCCGGAGATTGTTACCGTTGGAAGTAAGTTCCCATTGGCAATCCCCAAATTCAATTTATCCGCTTCATATTGTAGTTTATTGGCTTGCCAATTGGGGTCTTCTTGTTTTGCACGTTCATAAGCTTGCACAAGGTCTAGCGCACACGCCCATTGACTCGTGAAAAGCAAACAAAGACCCACCACAACTTTTTTGTTCATTTTTTTTGTAAATTCCTAATATTCAAATACCCGAGATTGAATATTCAAGCCTAAAACTAAGCAAATACTAATCATATCCTTGCAAATTTCCGTATGATTTTTATTAATTTTTTATATCAAATGCGACAAAACCGGATAATTTCAGTCGTTTTCGGACACTACTCACAACGCTATAACAAAGAACTGTACAATAGTACACATATTGCACGTGTTTCATCTATAAAATAGTCGACATTCCATCGGACAATACCACTTCTATAGCGCATCGAGTTCCTGTGTCAAAATTTTTTCAGCTGCCTGCAAAGTTTAGTGCAATATTTTTATGTTTCAGCATGTTGAGTGGATGCCAACAACAGCCTGAACCACAACCTGCACCAGAGTTTCCCAACAATAAGACTGTTGAAAAAGAAGCAGTCGATTTGTCTTTGCTGTGTAAAAAACTTGAAAAAAATATGCTGGAAATAGACGATCAACGCACAACTTTCGCTTTAGAACAAATCAACCAAGATCTCAAAGTCTGCTTACCGCTGTTAAAAGCGGACGAACAAAAAAAATTACTGCGCTTGTCCAATCAAATGTATCGCAACTTTTTACATGTTGAACGTACGGCTCAACAGCAAATGGCGTTCGAACAATTTGCCTTTGATATGGCTCAGCATCCCACCATTCAACAAAATCATTATGAGCAGCTCACCGCCCGAGATCAGTATTTACTGAAACATAAAGGCCAAGCCTATGTGGAATTGTTCGATGCCGGTGAAGGACAGTTACGCTATCGCCGTAGTCCTGAATATTTAGCCAAAATTTTTGCGCCTTATATGCAAGAATCTGAGCAGGTCTTTATTGAAAAACTGGCCGAACAAAATGCACAACCTGCCTTGCTGCAACAAAGTTTAGCCATTGAGCCACAAGAGATTGCGACACGTGCCATTTTTTGGGAAGACTATCTGAAACAATATCCAGATAGCCCCTACAAAAAAGATGCACAACAATTACTATATCAATATAGCCAGTTGTTATTTATTGGTTCGGCACATAGTCCAGTTTCCAATGACTTTTCAGACCGCCTCAGTATTCAAGCCAGTTCTTTAGAAGAAATTGAACGCTTGGCTCAATTAAAAAACTCCAAATTGGCAGATCAGGCGCGTTTATTTTTAAAATTATTAGATCAAAATACTGCTGCATCTAATCAGCGATCAGAAGCGCAGCTGTTGAATTTAATTGGTGTCCGCAATCCTGATCCGCATTATAAGAAAGACTGTTTTAGTGACGCCATCTGTGTAAATCAGTCCTCTACTTAGCCAATGCAAGTTCAATTGCACATGTGCCTAGCCAAAATTCTGCACTGCAAAATCGATGAAAAATAACACTGTTTTAAAACAGCCTTCATGCTAATATCCGCACAAAGCTTGACGGAGCGCAGGTAATTTCCTGCTGAGATCATCTAAATTTAGTTCGCTAAATTTAAGGATGAGTACCGTTGAACCTGATCAGGTTAATACCTGCGTAGGAATCAAGCCATCTAAAAACTTAAGCCCTTCTTATCTCTTGGTTTTACGCCTTTATTTTCAGGTGAATCCATCAGATAAACTGCCACGTTTTTGGTCGTGCTTGATTCGTTGATGTCATTCATAAGGATCATCGCAATGAACCAATTAACGAATCTCACCGCTTCAGATCGCGCTGCTCAACATGAACAAGATGCTAAAGATCTCACTCGTATTCTCCCCGCGTCAAAGAAAGTCTATATCCAAGGCTCACGTCCAGATATTCGCGTACCAATGCGTGAAATTAGCCTTACAGATACGCCTACAGGTCTGGGTGGAGAAAAAAATCTGCCGATCATGGTTTATGACACCTCTGGTGCTTATACAGACCCCAATATTCAAATTGACCTGAATCAAGGTCTACCCAATGTCCGTGAATCTTGGATCGAGTCTCGAAATGATACGGAAATACTCGATACCTTAACTTCAAAATTTGGACAAGAGCGTCTTCGAGATATTCGTACTGCAGAGATTCGTTTTGCGCATATTTCAAAACCCCGTCGCGCTCGTCGTGGACACAATGTCTCTCAAATGCACTATGCCAAACAAGGCATCATCACTCCTGAAATGGAATACATTGCGATTCGTGAAAATCAGCGCCAGCGTGAAGGTGTTGATATGCGCCAACATGCCGGTCAAAATTTTGGCGCCCGTAATTTAACTGAAATCACGCCTGAATTTGTACGTCAAGAAGTGGCTGAAGGTCGTGCCATTATCCCTGCCAACATTAACCATCCTGAATGTGAACCGATGATTATTGGACGTAACTTCTTGGTGAAAATCAATGCCAACATTGGTAACTCAGCGCTCGGCTCAAGCATTGATGAAGAAGTGGCAAAAATGACTTGGGCAACTCGTTGGGGCGCTGACACCATTATGGATTTATCGACAGGTAAAAATATCCATGAAACCCGCGAATGGATTATTCGCAACTCACCTGTACCGATTGGCACCGTACCGATTTACCAAGCTTTAGAAAAAGTTGACGGTGTCGCAGAAGACTTAACCTGGGAAATTTTCAAAGACACACTGATTGAACAAGCCGAACAAGGTGTCGATTACTTTACCATCCATGCAGGTGTGCTGCTTCGTTATGTCCCACTCACAGCCAACCGTTTAACAGGGATTGTGTCACGTGGCGGATCCATCATGGCGCAGTGGTGCTTAGCGCATCATGAAGAAAACTTCCTGTATACGCATTTTGATGAAATCTGCGAAATCATGAAAGCCTATGACGTGTCATTTAGTTTAGGTGATGGTTTACGTCCGGGGTGTATTCAAGATGCCAACGATGAAGCTCAATTTAGTGAATTACGCACCTTAGGTGAATTGACTCACCGTGCATGGGAGCATGATGTACAAGTCATGATTGAAGGCCCAGGCCATGTCCCAATGCACATGATCAAAGAAAATATGGATCTACAGCTAGAGGTTTGCAAAGAAGCACCTTTCTATACCCTTGGACCACTCACAACCGATATTGCGCCGGGCTATGACCACATTACCTCTGCGATTGGTGCAGCAATGATTGGTTGGTACGGCACCGCGATGCTGTGTTATGTGACCCCGAAAGAGCACCTTGGTCTACCAGATAAAAAAGACGTCAAAGACGGCATTATCACCTACAAAATTGCAGCCCATGCCGCAGACCTTGCCAAAGGTCATCCCGGTGCGCAGGCCCGTGATAATGCATTATCGAAAGCACGCTTTGAATTCCGCTGGGAAGACCAATTTAATCTGAGCTTAGACCCTGATACAGCACGCAGCATGCATGATGAAACTATGCCGAAAGAAGCACATAAATCGGCCCATTTTTGTTCCATGTGTGGACCTAAATTTTGCTCGATGAAAATCACACAAAATGTGAGAGATTATGCAAAAAATCAGCAAGATATGCAGCTTTCTTCAGAATTTAATCCTGAAATTGAGAAGGGTTTACAAAGCATGAAAGCGGCCTATCATGAACATGGTCAAAAGTTGTACCACAAAGTGTAAAGCTTAAAAAAAATCTTTTGTATTCAACAAAATCTCGGTTAGGATGAAATGGAAGATTTCATCCTAATTAGCGCTTATGAATATTATTAAACAGGCCACATATAACAAAAAAGATTACAGCATTGAAGGGCGTGAACATCTTTATAAAGGCTTTATTCAAGTTGAAAAAGTTCAGCTTCGACACCGCTTATTCCATCAAGACAGCATGATTCCAACCATTCAGCGTGAATTGATTCATCGTCCTGAAGCAGCAGGTGTGCTGATTTATAGTCATCAACAACAAAAATTTGCCTTAATTGAACAATTCCGCATTGGGGCGATTGATGATGAAACTTCGCCATGGCAACTAGAGATTATTGCCGGCGTGCTCGATGGTGATGAATCCGCTGAAAGCTGTATCCGCCGGGAAAGTTTGGAAGAATCAGGCTGTGAATTAGATGCGCTACAGCATTTATTTAGTTTTTATCCTTCTGCGGGTGCCTGCGCGGAATTATTCCACCTTTATAGTGCTGAAGCTGAACTGCCTGAACATGGTGGAGTCTTTGGCATGCCTGATGAAGGAGAAAATATTCAATTGCATATCTTAAACTATGCTGATATTCCTGAATTATTAACCAATGGTCGGCTAAAAAACGCACCTGTCATTATGGCCTTGCAATGGTTACAACAACAAATACATACTACAAGGAATGTCTAAGGGGAAGGACATGACTTTAAGGGACACACCACAATACGACTGGACACTGATCCAGATCTCGGACACACATTTAATGGATCAGGAAGATCTTGAGTTTGTCCGCATGAATCCAGAGCAGAGTTTTCACGATGTGATTCAACAAATTCAGTTGAACCATCATCACATCGATACGCTTGTCCATACTGGCGATCTTGCACAAGTGCCGGTAGAGCGCACCTATGCGCGTTATCGCGAATATATGCAACAGCAGCCGTTTCCGTTTTATCAGATTCCGGGGAACCACGACGAAGCATCTTGCTTCCCTTTTCATCAACAGGAAGATCGGGCACACTGCATCGCATTAGGCAATTGGTGTCTGATTTTACTGAACAGTGCGGTCAAGGGAAAAGTCGATGGTTGGGTATCACAACAGCAGTTGGAACAATTAGACCAGTTGCTCACAGCACACCCACAGCAACATATCATTGTGGCATGCCACCACCACCCTTTTGCCATGCAATCGCATTGGATAGATCAGCACAAATTAAAAAATGCTGAACATCTGATGGATGTGCTTTCACGTCATGACAATGTCAAAATTGTACTGTGCGGACACGTACATCAAGACTCATCTAATCAATGGCGCAATATTCAGTTTTTATCGACACCTTCGACCAGTGTTCAGTTCAAACCGCATAGTGAAAATTTTGCCTTAGATGAAGCTTTACCGGGGTATCGTGTACTCTATCTGAATGATAATGGTGAATTTAAAACGGAAGTTGTTCGGGTCAAATTGAAACAACCTCAAATTAATGTTGAAATTTCAGGTTATTAACTTTTCAATTTGATTTTTTTGCTTTACTTTATGCCTTCTAAAGGAAAAGTGATAGTTAGAATCCAAACATCAAAGACTATCAATAAGCAGAAAAAGTCTATATGATGACGACCCCCACAGAAGGAAACTCTGTGTTGGGTGGATAAAAAACTTGCATATCACCATATTTTTTGCGTATAGATATATGCATATGATGAGGAATGCCCTATATGGCGAATGACAACCAAAATCAAGTCTTAGACGAACAAACTGATGTAGTAGACGAAAAGTCTACCAAACGCGTGCGCAAATCAAAGCCAAAGGCGACTGAAGGTGGTTCTACTGCAAGCTTATTTGGTATTGAACCTTATCAGCCTAAAAAGAATGAAGAATACATGTCTGAAGGGCAACTTGAGCATTTCCGCCACATCTTATTGGCGTGGAAAGCTGAGTTAATGTCAGAAGTAGACCGTACTTTGAATACCATGCAAGACGAAAATACTGCGCTTCCAGATGTGAACGACCGTGCAACGCAAGAAGAAGAATTTGCGATTGAACTTCGTACACGTGACCGTGAACGTAAACTGATCCGTAAAATTGAACAATCAATTGAAGCGATCAAAAATGATGACTACGGTTTCTGTGAAACGTGTGGTATCGAAATTGGTTTACGTCGCCTAGAAGCGCGTCCAACAGCGACTTTATGTATCGACTGCAAAACACTTGCAGAGATCAAAGAGAAGCAAAATAACGGTTAATTCTGTGTTGAGTAATTCCTCTCTAGCCCTCCCTTTAGATAAGGGAGGGAAAGCTACAGAGCATTACGTGGGCCGGTTTGCGCCATCGCCAACCGGCCCTTTGCATTTTGGCTCTTTAATTACAGCAGTCGCAAGCTACTGCGATGCCCGTGCCCATCAGGGGCAATGGGTGGTTCGTATCGAAGATACCGACATTCCACGTATATTTCCCGGCAGCGAAGAACACATCTTACGTTGTATTGATGCATTTCAATTCGAACCAGATGCCGAGATCATTTTCCAAAAAGACCGCCTCGAAATTTATGAGCAAGTCATTACGCATTTGCATGCACAACGCTTGGTCTATGCCTGTCAATGCACCCGAAAAATGCTTGGTTCGAATCATATCTATCAAGGCACATGTCGTAATCTGGGCCTTCCCCTTCAGGATCAGGCCATTCGAATCAAAGTCGATGCACAGAACATTTGTTTTACCGACCGCTTACAAGGGATGCATTGCTCGAATCTGCAACAGGATTTGGGCGACTTTGTCTTAAAACGCCGTGATGGCATTATCAATTATCAACTTGCTGTCGTGGTGGATGACTACCTACAAGGGATGACCCATGTCGTACGTGGAGCTGATCTTTTGGACAATACCGAACGTCAAATTTGGCTCGGACAGGTTTTGGGTTATCCACGCCTTGAATACATGCACTTGCCATTGGCAATGAATAATCAGGGACAAAAACTGTCAAAACAGAATATGGCTCAAGCTCTTGATTTAAAAAAAGCAGCATCTTTATTGCAACAAGCATTGCAGGCCCTACACCAACCGCCAGTCGACTTAGACACGCCGCGTATTATGCTGCAACAGGCGATTGCGCAGTGGGATATTCAACATATTCCCCATGGCACAGCATTGCCTCAAATCTATCAATAAACCCAAATATTGATCTAAGCCAATCACTCGATTTTCAATTGAATTATGCTTTAATAAAGTGATCAATCGACCATTGGAGAGCCTAATGTTTTTTATTTTTGGAGTTGGTCCGAAAACCAAAGTCATTGAAAAGAGCCAATTTACTTGCCCTGTCTGCAGAAGCAGAACTCAGTATGAGTTAAAACAGCAACGTAATTATTTTTCTTTATTTTTTATCCCATTGATTCCCCTTTCTAAAGCCAAGGCGAGCTTGGTCAAATGTCTCCATTGTGGAACGGAGATGCCAGCCAGTGTCCTCCACCATGCATCTCCCGATCCGCAACGAGATACCAATTTAGAAGCTTGATTCTTCTTTACTTGGGTTTACTTCTTTGGTCGTCGCATCGATCTTTAAGATCAGACTCACCATAACCGCACAGATAATCAGAGAAGACCCCCCATAACTAATAAACGGTAAGGTCAAACCCTTGGTTGGAAGCATGCCCATGTTCATGCCGGCATTCACCAAAATTTGCAGCAAGAAGATAATACTGATGCCATAAGCCAAGTAGCCTGCACGCAAGTATTGATGACGTAAAGCACGATGACCAATGCGAATACAGCAGACCAACATCACAAATGAAAGCGTCAATACGGTCAAAATCCCAAAGAAGCCAAATTCTTCACCCAAAACCGCCAACATGAAGTCGGTATGTGCCTCAGGTAAATACGACATTTTTTGAATACTATGACCTAATCCGACACCAAACCATTCACCGCGACCAAAAGCCATTAATGCATTTGATAACTGGTAGCCTGCACCTAGTGGATCATTCCATGGATTTGAGAACGACATCAATCGTTCTAAACGGTAGGGTTCAAATAAAATCAAGAACACAAAGGCCATGATGATCGCACCAAAGGCAATTGCGAACTGAATCAACGGTGCACCTGCGAGGAAGAATACCCCTAGCATAGTTAAGGCAATCACCACCGTCGCCCCTAAATCTGGCTCTGCCATGACTAAACCGACAGTTGCAGCCATAATCACTGCCAATCGTACCAAGCCCTTAATGTTATTGCGGACTTCTTCAGCACGTCGTACCACATAGTCCGCGGTAAATATCGCCATCATCACCTTGGCGACTTCGGATGCCTGTAAGGTAAAACCGGCAATACGAATCCAACGTTTAGAACCATTGACCTCTGTCCCGACAGCCAATACAGCAGCCAGTAAGATAATCGTGATAATCCATAAAAAGAAAGTGTTATTAAACCAAACATTCAACGGCACTTTATAGGCGATATAGGCGGCGGCGGCGGCGGCGGCAATCGAAATACCGTGTCGTGAAATGTAATGAAAGGCATTTTCATGCATGCGTTCTGCATAGGGCATAGATGCAGATGCCACCATGATCGAACCAATACACAACAATGCCAAAACACAGAACACCAGAACATTGCGCACGTTGACCTCGGCAGGTAACCGAGGAAGCCAACGCTCTACAACTTCATTTATTCTATTTATGGTCGTCTGAGCCAACCCAGCCATACAACTTTCCTTATCGTTCTTTTAAACGAGTACATTCACACAATCAACAAATTGGTGTCCACGCTCACTGTAGCCTTTAAACATATCAAAACTTGCGCACGCTGGAGACAATAACACCACATCATTGGCTACCGCATTTTGTTGGCACAGCTCAACCGCTTGTTTCAAACTTTCAGCATGAATCAGCGTGGTTGTCCCTTCAACCGCTTTTTCAATAATTGGACGATCTTCACCAATCAATACCGCAACTTTGGCATATTTTGAAAGTGAATCACGCAGCGCAGTAAAGTCCTGCCCTTTGCCTTGACCACCTAAAATAATCGCAACTTTACCGCCTTTGGCTTCAATCGCAGCACCTAGACCATCAATCGCAGCTAAAGTCGCACCAATATTGGTGCCTTTAGAGTCATTATAATAACGAACACCATGCACTTCTTTGACAAATTCACAGCGGTGCTCTAAACCTTTAAATGTTTTCAAAGTTTCCAACATGCCTTCTAGGGGCAAACCAATCGCTTCACCCAAAGCTAAACATGCCAAGGCGTTTGCCACATTATGTGTCCCTTGGATATACATGTCTGCACTTTTCAGTAACCGCTCACGACCACGTGCCAACCAAATTGTGCCATCAGTATCACGTAAAATACCGAACTGATTCATATCTGGTGCATTTAGGCCAAAGCTTTGCATTGGGGTGACATCTGGAACCAATGGACGTGTTAATGAGTCATCACGGTTATACACCACTTTTTTCACCGCTTGGAAAATACGATGCTTCGCAGTGTGATAGCCCATCATATCGCCATGACGGTCCAAATGGTCTTCGCTCATGTTCAACACAACAGCAACCTCTGCTGCCAAGTTCGACGTGGTTTCTAATTGAAAACTTGAAAGCTCTAAAACATAAAGCTCAGGATCATCTTTGGTGAGATCCAAAGCCGGTCGACCCAGGTTGCCACCCACTGCCACTTTTTTGCCTGCATCTGCTGCCATAAGACCAAATAAAGTCGTTACGGTACTTTTCGCATTCGAACCTGTAATCGCGACAATTGGCTTATCCGTCGCACGACGTAAAATTTGAATTTCTGAAACCACAGGAATGTTGGCTGCAATGGCCGCCTGAATTTGCGGTAATTTTGGATCTAGCCCCGGGCTGATAATAATTTCTTCTGCTTGGAGTAATAAATCTTGATCCAACTGACCAAAACTGGTTTGTACATCACTTGGAATTTGATCATGACCCGGTGGGACTGCTCGTGAATCGGTGACTGCAACGCGGTAGCCATGGCTATGTAAGAAATTCACTGCGGAAACACCAGAAATCCCTAATCCGGCAACAACCTTCAATCCACCACGCTGTATTAACATTTTCGCCCCATTTTTTGGTCGGTTTTTAAATCTGACAAAATGTTAGCACTTTGCTGTTTTGAATGCTTTTTATGTTTTCACTTTCTCGCAGTTTTTTTGTGTCCGCTCGTAAAAAACCGCCCATCTCGGGCGGTTTCTTCACGCAACGGGCGGTGAGCTTATTTCCACTTCACCGCTTGTACTTCAGCTTTTTTTGCAGATGGATTATCTGAAGCTGAACATCCACAACCGCCTGCACAGCCTGCTGCCATTTTTGGCTTTAACCATTTGGCTAGACTGTTCCAACCACGGTTTGCACAGTGCTCAGATAAAGTTGTGAAGACTGAGTTCGATGTTTTTGGAAATACCTTCTTAAACACCACGACAGCACTCCAAATCACCAATACCGCAATAATTATTGATTCAAGCATGTCTCTCTCCTTTGTTCAGCTTTTGCCATTCACAATTCAGAATCCAAAATAGCGTGTTGCAAATTGATACGTGATGAATGCCATTAAATAAGCCAAACCAAATAAATAGATGGTCATGAAACTCACCGTTTTCAAGGAGCCAGTTTCACGTTTAACTGTCGCCAGTGTCGCCAAGCAATGTGGCGCATAAATAAACCACACCAATAATGATAAACCGGTTGCCAATGACCAACCCAATGACCCATCACTACTAATTAAATTTGCCAGACCTTGAGACATGGCATCGTCATCAGTTGCAGACAGGGCATACACCGTACCCAATGCCGCCACAACGACTTCACGTGCCGCCATCGCTGGAATTAAGGCAATACAGATCTGCCAGTTAAACCCTAATGGTGCAAAAATCGGTTGTAATACATGCCCAAGCATACCTGCCAATGAATAATCAATATCCGGCAAGGTTGCGCCTTCTGGCGGTTGCGGGAAAGTACACAAGAACCATAACAAAATCGATAAAGCGAAAATGATGCCACCGACACGTTTCAAGAAAATCTTGGCACGGTCCAGTAAACCAATCCAAACACTCTTAATATCTGGGAAACGGTAGCTTGGAAGTTCCATCAATAAGGCATGCTGTGATTTATCTTTTTGGAAGAATTTCAGCACTGTTGCCACAATTAAGGCACTCACAATCCCTGCTGCATATAATGCAAATAGCACCAAGCCTTGTAAGTTAAAGACGCCCCAGACCATTTGCTGTGGAATAAATGCTGAGATCAGCAAGGCATAAACCGGTAAACGTGCCGAACAGGTCATCAATGGCGCAACTAAAATCGTTACCAGACGATCTCGGGGGTCTTGAATACTCCGAGTTGCCATGATGCCCGGTACAGCACAGGCAAAGCTCGACAGCAAAGGAATAAAAGCACGACCACTCAGTCCGGCTTTAAACATCAGCTTATCTAGCAAGAATGCTGCACGTGGTAAATAACCTGATTCTTCTAAAACCAAAATAAAGAAGAATAAGATAATAATTTGTGGGAGGAAGACAATTACGCCACCCGCACCTTCAATAATCCCTTTAACAACCAAGCTCTGTAGTAATGGATTGGAAATCATGCCACCTGCGGCTTCACCAACCCAATCCTGCACCCATTCAATACCTTCCATAAACGGCGCAGCCCACGCAAACACCGCTTGGAAGATAATAAACATCATCACCGCTAAGGTAATTAAACCAAAGACTGGATGTAGAAAAATTTTATCGAGGAAGTCTGAGCGTTTATCTTCATGATCAACAAACACCACCACGTCTTTTAAAATTTGTTCAATTTTTTCGTGGTTAGTCCCAGAAAGATTGGTATCACTTAATGACGCATCAGGTTTTCTGAAACCTTCAGCATCTAACGCGCCCATTAAGTTTTCAATACCCGCATTACGCACAGCAACGGTTTCTACAACAGGCACACCCAAACGCTGAGACAGCTTTTGGGTATTAATTTGCATGCCACGACGGCGTGCTTCATCCATCATGTTGAGGACAAGTAAAATTGGACGACCCAAATCGATCATTTCCATGACCAAACCGAGGTGCAATTTTAAGTTTGTCGCATCAACTACACATAAAAAGACGTCTTGATGGCCTTCTTCTGCAATTTTACCTTGCACGACATCACGCGTAATGGCTTCATCAGGACTCGTCGCTTCTAAGCTATACGTCCCCGGCAAATCCAAAACTCGAACAGATTTACCCGATGGCAACGTAAATTGACCAACTTTACGCTCAACCGTTACTCCAGCATAGTTCGCAACTTTCTGACGTGTACCCGTTAAATGATTGAATAATGAAGTTTTACCACAGTTTGGATTACCAACGAGGGCAATACGTAACGCATCACTCATGCTGATGCCCCTTCCATTGCTATTTCCACTTTTTTAGCTTCTACTTTTCGCAGTGCAAAACGAGTAAACCCAACTTGAATTAAAATCGGATCACCACCAAAAATACCTTTGGTAATCACCTGTACTTTTGTTCCGGGAACAAAACCCAAAGTCTCTAAACGGCTAGCGACTAAATCAGCCGGAGCATTGTTGCCATTCTGGTTACGATGTACCTTATGAATGACTGCGCTTTGTTTCACTTTCAAATCAGATAATCGCACGCAACTAACCCTAAAAAATTTTGAACATTATACAAACAAATGAGAATAATTAACAAATCGGATTCGATTTCAATTCTCATTTAGCAATCTAGCATCGACACGACTATTTTTTTAAATTACATTGCATTAAACCATTGTGATTTCTTGGTTTAATTTCAAAAATGAGCGGCACATGTTAAATAAAAAACCACGAATCCCGACCCCAGTCCAAATTCCAGAAACACTCAGTTTTTTACACGGATATCGTGATGATTTAATTGCTCAAACGGTCAGTCCACATACTCGAAATGCATATTTATCTGATTTAATTCAATGCAGTGGGTGTCATACACATGTCATGACAGATTGGAGCAGTGACGACATTTCAGATGTCTTGCTCAGCCTGACTAAACAAGGAAAAAGCCCTCGCTCGATCGCCCGCTCACTTTCTGCACTGCGTTCATTTTTCAAGTTCTTACGCGAACAAAAAATACGCAGTGACAATCCTGTTGCAATCCATAAAACACCCAAATTGGGTCGTGCCCTACCAAAGGATTTATCTGAAGCAGATGTTGAAGCCCTGATTAATGCCCCAGACCTCAGCACCGCATTGGGTCTACGTGATCGTGCCATGCTCGAAGTGCTGTATGCCTGTGGTTTACGTGTCTCTGAGTTATTAAATTTAAGATTAGAACTGATCAATCTTAAACAAGGCTATTTACGAATTACCGGTAAAGGCAATAAAGAACGCTTAGTTCCTTTAGGTCAAATGGCGGTGGAATGGATCGAGAAATATTTAGCCGAAGCGCGCCCCGTCTTATACAAAAGCGCAACCGATGCTTTATTTCTCACTCAACTCGGTGGAATGATGAGTCGCCAAAACTTTTGGTACGCGATTAAACGCTATGCGCTCATTGCAGGCATTCAAGCCGAATTATCACCACATACCTTACGCCACGCCTTTGCCACGCATTTGCTCAACCACGGTGCCGACTTACGTGTAGTGCAGATGCTGCTCGGCCACAGTGACTTGTCTACCACGCAAATTTATACCCATGTCGCGCAGATTCGTATGCAAAAATTACATGCAGACTATCATCCGAGAGCTTAACGGCAGGAAATATCAGACCAAGAAGTTCTATCGTGGCCGATATTTTTTGCTATGCTTACTCACCTGTTTGATAAAGCTAAAAGAAAAGGGTTGTTTATGTTATTTACCCGTTCAAAAATTTTTCTCGCATCGACACTTGTTGCCAGTATGGCGTTAGTGGCTTGTTCTAATTCAAATAATGACGAAAAGAAAGATGCGACATTAACGGCAAGTACGCCTGCAACTGGTGAAGCTTCGAATTTATCTGAACGTAATGCTCAGCAGCGTTTAATTGATACTTTGCAATCCAATCTGCAAAAAGCCAATATCAATGCCAAAGTCACTGGGGTGAAAGCGACTGAAGTTCCTAATTTGTTTTGGGTCAGCTTTGAAGGCATGCCTGCGGTCTATGCTACAGCTGATGGTAAATACATTTTCCAAGGCGATGTGGTTCGTTTAGGTGAAAAACAACTCTTTAATGTAGGCGATACCCTACAAGCAGAGGCCAACAAAAAATTATTTGATCAATTAAAAACCGAAGACCTACTGATCTATAAAGCCAAAGGTAAAACCAAACACGTGGTTTATGTATTTACCGATGTCAGCTGTCCTTATTGCCATAAGTTACATGAACAAATGGATGATATTAATGCCCGTGGCATTGAAGTCCGTTACATCGCTTGGCCACGTGGTGAACAACACATGCCAATGATGGAAACTATCTGGTGTAGCAAAGACCGTCGTGCCGCATTTGACAAAGCCATTGCCGGTGAGCAAATCGAGCCAGCATCATGTAAAAACCCTGTGCGCAGCATGTATGAAATGGGTCTAAATATTGGTGTGAATGGTACGCCAGCGATCTATAACGCAGAAGGCAAACACATCGGTGCTTACATGTCGGCTTCCGAACTTGAAAGTGCGCTTAAATAACTAATTTTTATAGGCTAAATGAATGTTTTTTATGGGTAGGAATAAAGTGATTTCTACCCTAGAGTCCGAACGTTTTTTTAGCTATGATCTAAACTCACTTAAAGCAATGATGAAATAAATGGAGTGTGACGTGAAACCAGTTCGTCTGGCAATCCTCGGTCTTGGTACTGTGGGTGGTGGTGCCCTTAAACTACTAAAAGAAAATGCTGCTGAGATTAAACGTCGCACCGGTCGTGAAATTGAAATTACCCATGTGGGTACGCGTCGCCCTCGTCCTGATTTAGAACTGCCTGCTTCAGTGAAGCAAAGTGCTGATTTATTGGATATCGTCCGTCAACCCGATGTAGACGTTGTGGTTGAAGTTATGGGCGGCATTCACCCTGCCTATGAAGTAATTCGTGAAGCAATCGTTCATGGCAAACAAGTAGTCACAGCCAACAAAGCACTTTTAGCTGAACACGGTAATGAATTGTTCAAATTGGCCGATGATCATCACGTTCAGATTGCTTATGAAGCAGCTGTCGCAGGTGGTATCCCAATTATTAAAGTCCTCCGTGAGGGTTTGGCAGCCAATAAAATTGACTGGCTTGCAGGTATCATTAACGGTACTGGTAACTTTATCCTGACTGAAATGCGTGAAAAAGGTCGTGCCTTTGCAGACGTTCTCAAAGAAGCGCAAGAACTCGGTTATGCCGAAGCAGATCCAACCTTCGACGTCGAAGGGATCGATGCAGCGCACAAGTTAACATTGCTGGCTTCTATTGCTTTTGGTATCCCACTCCAGTTTGACAAAGTCTTCACTGAAGGCATCAGCAAAGTTACTGCGCAAGATGTGAAATATGCTGAAGACCTTGGTTTCCGTATTAAACATTTAGGTATTGCACGTCGTGCTGCAACAGGCATTGAGCTTCGTGTACATCCAACGCTGATCCCTGAAGACCAACTGATTGCCAATGTAAATGGCGTTAAAAATGCTGTATTGGTTCAAGCCAATGCTGTTGGTCCAACGCTTTACTATGGCGCAGGCGCAGGTGCAGGCCCGACAGCATCAGCGGTGGTTGCTGACGTTGTCGATATTGTCCGTGACATCTCATATACCGAAGATGGCGCTGGTACAATTCCACAGCTTGCTTTTGAAGCACTGACCGATTTACCAATTCTTCCACGTGAAGAAATGACCACAGGATACTACATCCGTATTAATGCCGAAGATCAAACTGGCGTTCTTGCTGATGTCACTACGATTTTAAGCCGTGCAGGAATCAGCATCGATGCGATCATGCAACAGCCGCGCTTAAAAGACCTTATTCCTATCGTGATTCTGACTGATCCAGTCAAAGAATCTAAAATGGATGAAGCCCTTCAACAAATTCAAGCATTGCCTGTCATTCATGGCGAAATTGTACGAATTCGTTTAGAATCGCTTGATAATTAATCGGGTCGAGGGGAATATTTCAGTTCCTCTCGCCAAGCTCTACACACAATTGGAACATCATCATGTCTAATGCCAATCGTTATACTGGTTTAGTTGACCGCTATCGCGACCGTTTACCCGTATCTGCAACTACTCGCGCAATTTCTTTGGGCGAAGGTAATACGCCACTGATTAAGCTTGAGAACATTCCACGCATTATTGGCAAAAATGTTGAAATTTATGTGAAGTACGAGGGCTTAAACCCGACTGGTTCATTTAAAGACCGTGGTATGACCATGGCCGTAACAAAAGCAGTGGAAGCAGGTTCAAAAGCAATTATCTGTGCCTCTACAGGTAACACATCTGCTGCCGCAGCGGCTTATGCTGCACGTGCGGGTATTAAAGCATTTGTGCTCATCCCAGAAGGCAAAATTGCCATGGGTAAAATGGCGCAAGCGATGATGTATGGCGCAGTAACGATGCAAATCCACGGTAACTTCGATGACGGTATGCGTCTTGTAAAAGAAGTTGCAGATCAAGCACCAGTTACGATTGTAAACTCAATCAACCCATACCGTCTGCAAGGTCAAAAAACCATTGCTTACGAAATCGTGGATGAGTTAGGTCGTGCGCCAGATTACCACTGCTTACCTGTAGGTAATGCGGGTAACATCACAGCACACTGGATGGGTTATACCGAAGCTGTGGCGAATCAGCCTAAAGAAGAATTTGTACAAGTGGTTTATGATCCTGAAACTGATCAATTCACAGGTCCAAAACCTGCGGGTCTACCAACAATGGTGGGTTACCAAGCTGCTGGCGCGGCACCATTCCTACGCGGCGCACCTGTAGAAAACCCTGAAACTGTAGCAACTGCGATCCGTATTGGTAATCCACAAAGCTGGAACCATGCTAAAGCCGTAGTCCGCGACTCAGAAGGTTGGTTTGACGAACTGCAAGATGCTGAAATCTTAGAAGCACAGCGTCTACTATCTATGTACGAAGGTGTATTCGTAGAACCTGCTTCTGCAGCTTCTATCGGTGGCGCGATTCGTGACATCAAAGCAGGTAAAATTGCTGAAGGTTCTGTGATCGTATGTACTGTAACAGGTAACGGTTTAAAAGATCCTGACACTGCCATCAAGCAATGCCAAGATGCCGTAATGTTGTCGATTGATGCAACTATGGATCAAGTTCGTGATTCAATTCTGTCAAATATGTAATTTATATGCTGACTGAATAAAAAAAAGCCCTGCTCTTGCAGGGCTTTTTTTATATCTTGCATTCACTTCAGCATTTAAACGTTGAGTAAATCTAAATACTGAAAGAATGAAAAATCTGAAATCTTGTTAAATACGTTTTGGTAACTGGCTCGCCCAGTTCATTAAACGAGTCGCATCATTGGTTCGTGCCACTGAAGAATCCGCACCCAATAACACCACCACCGCTGGACGGTTATTCAGTGTGGTATGCATCACAACACAGCGCCCTGCTTCATTAATAAATCCTGTTTTTGAAATATTAATATTCCAACCACCATTACGCACTAAAGCATTAGTATTGTTTGATTTCAACACGCGGTAGCCCAAATTAAAGTCATAACTTGGTGTGGTTGAAAATTGACGAATCAAACCATACTGCGAAGCGGTATTCACCAAAATCCCCAAGTCACGTGCCGAAGCGACATTGCCTGGGTGCAAGCCAGTCGATTCCATATAATGAGTCGAGTTCATCCCTAATGAGCGTGCTTTCGCATTCATCGCTGAAATAAATGCAGAACGACCACCTGGATAAGTACGTGCTAATGCCGAAGCCGCTGGGTTTTCAGACTTCATTAAAGCAAATAGCAAAGCTTCTGCGCGGTTCATACTGTCGCCAGCACGAAGTGTTGAACTTGAGCTTTTACAACCTGAACATGAGAAATCAGACTGTTGTAAGGTAATCTTTTCAGACATGTTTAATCGGGCATCTGAAATCACTACTGCTGTCATGAGTTTGGTAATTGATGCAATCGGTAAAGCGGTATTGCTATTTTTGCTATACAGCACCTCACCGGTTTGCCCATCCATAACCAATGCCGCACGTGCATTTACAGAGGGCTGTCCTGCGTATTGATTGGTATCAATAATACGGACCGTTTTCGATGGTGCTGTCTGTACCACACCGCCTGTACTACGTACAGAAGTAGTCACTTTCGTTGACCCTTGAGGAGATGGCTCTTCAGCGCTATAAGACACGTCACCGTTGAGTAACTGGTTTGCATCTTCAGATGACCAGCTAATATTTGACTGCTGATTTGCAGCACTATTCATCACAATTTCAGCAGAACTGAAACTGCTCATACTGAATAAAATTGACATGCCCAAAACGTGCATGAAGGATTTATTTAATTTTTTCACCATTGCTCACTCAACTCAGGATACTAAACATTTGCGCAAGACCAGCAATATGCCGTACATTGGTCACAACTACGAACATTTTTTGCTCACACATTGTGTATGAAGTTTTTCATTTCATATAAGAATAGGATTGCTAATTTTGTCGTTTCATTGCAAGCTTATTTTGCTTTATGTAACAAAAAAAACAGATTTTGATTTGAGGGAGAGTGTAGGTGATCACAGTTTTGGTGGTAGATGACCATGAATTAGTCCGTACTGGTATTTGCCGTATGCTCGAAGACCATGCAGATGTCCAAGTCATTGGACAAGCCGAATCGGGTGAAGATGCGATTACACTTGTTCGCCAACACCATCCAAATGTCGTTCTATTAGATGTCAATATGCCGGGGATCGGAGGTGTAGAAACCACACGTCGCCTACTTCAAACAGCGCCAGATACAAAAGTCCTCGCAGTCAGTGGACTTGCTGAAGAACCCTACCCGTCTTTATTGTTAAAAGCAGGTGCCAAAGGCTATATCACCAAAGGTGCACCAGTTACTGAAATGGTCCGTGCGATTAATAAAGTGATGCAAGGTGGCAAATATTTCAGTGCAGACATTGCGGAACAACTGGCTAGCTCATATTTGTCTGATACACAACAATCACCTTTTGACGCCCTGTCTGAGCGTGAAATGCAAGTTGCCATGATGGTGGTCAATTGTATTAGTGCACAAGAAATTTCCGATAAATTATTTGTTAGCGTTAAAACGGTGAATACCTACCGTTACCGCATTTTTGAAAAACTGAATATTGATAGTGATGTCAAACTAACTCACTTGGCGATTCGCTACGGGTTAATCAAACCTTAACACAACGTACATCCTGTTACTTATGACACAGCGTTCAATTCATAGTGAATTGAACCAGTATCATTTGGGCCTTTGGTACAGTGCTTATCGCTTTATCATCAGTGCCTGTCTGTTACTGGTCTTTTTACTGACCTACACTCAATTCAGTTCAGATTATGAATACCCACGTTTATACCTATATGTATTGACGATTTATTTGCTGTTTACCAGCATTCAATTCATGTCACTTGGACGTTTCAAAGTCCGGATCCCAAACCAGTTACTACTGTTATTCATTGTAGATGTCATTTCGCTGAGCTTACTGACCTTAGCCATCGATGGACCCAATTTACATTTGAGTTTGCTGTTTGTGATTACGATTTTTGCAGCATCCCTGTTATTAGATGCCCAAAAAGCTTTGGCCATCACCCTCATCGCTGTGATTTGCGTGGTGTATCAACTGTTTTTAGGTTCAATTCTTGAATTTACCTCACTCAAAAATTTAACCAACAGTGCGATTTTGGCTTTTTTATTTTGTGTGGTGTATGGCAGTGCGCAAATTGCCGTGAAACGTTTCCAGTTACTAGAAAATCTGAATTTTTCGCAATCCTTAGAGCTACATCGACTACAAAACATTAACCGCTATATCTTGGAGCAGATTGATACGGGCTATTTGGTGTTGGATGAAAACTGTCATGTGGTGCTGAGTAATCCTGCTGCTTGCCATTTACTCGGCATGCCAAATTTTTATCATCATGATCAATATCCACTGTATACCACGCAGCCCGATTTATTTGAATTACTCAAATTTGAAGATTTAAAAAGCGGTGAAAAATTCCAATTTGAATCGCAACAAAGCCAATACCACATTCAGGTACTCGTACAAAAACTCGTTGTGCCGCATCAAATGCTGACCTTGCTGATTTTACAAGATGCACAAAAACTCAATCAGCAAGTGCAACAACTAAAATTAGCCGCTTTAGGGCAACTCTCCGCCAGTATTGCACATGAAATTCGCAATCCATTAGCCGCAATTGTGCATGCCAATGATTTATATCCGCAAAGTGATACCGAACAACAGCACATGTTGAATCATATGATTTCACGTCAAGCGGTGCGGATTGACCGAATTATTCAAGACACCCTAAATATGGTGCGCAATAAGGAAACCCATCCTACTCGTCTGAATCTAGAACAATTTTTACCGCTGTTCCTACAAGAAGATCTAGCAGACATTCAACAGAACATTCGACTCAATGTACAAGCCAAAACTTTGATCGATTTTGATGAGGCACAGTTCAGACAAATTTTAATCAACCTGATTCGTAATGCGATTCGCCATAACAATCCGGACATGTCGTATATCGAAGTGGTGACGCGTACGGATCAGAAAAAAGTCCAGATCGATGTCCGAGATTTCGGTCATGGGGTTGCTTTACAAAACCGCGCACAGTTATTTCAACCATTTTTTAGTACCGAAATTACCGGAACTGGTTTAGGATTATATCTTGCTCATAGCTTCTGTGAAGCGAATCAAGCACAGCTTTCCTATGTAGAACAAAAACAGGGAGCTTGCTTTAGGATTGAGTGCTTACAAGCTGTTATTTAATTGTTTTTAGGGGAAAACTGTGGATTCACAACCACTGGTATTATTAGTTGATGACGAAGAAGACTTATGTATGCTGATGCAAATGTCTTTATCAAGGATGGGGGTTAAAACGCATGTTGCACATCGCCTCGATGAAGCTAAAAAAGCCTTGTCTACCTATAGCTACGATGCCTGTCTAACCGATCTCAACTTACCCGATGGTAATGGTCTACAGCTCTTAGATTGGATAAATGAACACTGTCCTGCCCTTCCAGTTGCTGTGCTAACAGCCTATGGCAACATGGACATTGCCATTGCCGCATTAAAGGCGGGAGCATTCGATTTTGTCAGCAAACCGATCAATCCAAAACATCTTGAACAACTGCTACAAAAAGCCCTGAATAAGCCTTTGGCCGAAGACATTACTTCGCAAGATGCTTTAGAACATAAAATGTTGATTGGTGAATCACTTCCAATCCAGCAATTGCGTCGAACTCTAAAGAAAATTGCACGTTCACAAGCACCTGTTTTTATTACGGGTGAATCTGGTACGGGTAAAGAGGTCGTGGCCAATCTGGTTCACCGTTTAAGCAACCGTAATGAAGGGCCCTTTATTGCCATTAACTGCGGGGCAATTCCGACCGAGTTAATGGAAAGTGAACTTTTTGGCCATAAAAAAGGCAGCTTTAGTGGTGCCACCCAAGACAAGCAAGGTCTGATTCAATCTGCACATGGTGGTAGCTTATTTCTGGATGAAATTGCCGAATTACCTTTAGCCATGCAAGTTAAACTGCTACGTGCGGTACAGGAAAAACGTATTCGCCCCGTAGGTTCAGACTGTGAAATTGATGTCGACTTCCGTGTGATCAGTGCCAGTCATCAGGACTTAGAAGCTCTTGTCCAACAAGGTCGATTCCGCCAAGATTTATTTTTCCGTATCCATGTGATGGATTTAGTGTTGCCTGCCTTACGTGAACGTGGCGACGATATCCTCTTATTGGCGCAACATTTTATTCAAAAAATTAGCCATGAATGGGAAATTGCCACTAAGCCTCTGACTGAACGTGCGAAAAGTTTCCTACTCAGCCAATATTATCCGGGTAATGTTCGTGAACTACGCAATATTATCGAACGTGCCATGACCCTCTGCGATGATGATCAAATTGATCTTCAACATCTGCAAAGTGCGCCATTAAGACAACCAAGTGCTCAGTTCAATTCCGCTCCAACAACGAATGATTCTGCTCAGTTGGGTGCAAACAGCAACGAACAAAGCGTGGTCCCTCGCAAACTACCTGAAGAAGGCTTAGAGCTCTTTTTAGAAAATATCGAAAAAGAAGTGCTCATGAATGCGTTGAACATCACCCACTGGAACCGAACCCTTGCCGCAAAAAAATTAGGCATGTCATTCCGTTCATTGCGCTATCGTTTGAAAAAATTCGGTTTAGATACCGAAGACGAAGAGTAAAAGCTTTCCAGCGTATTGCTGTTTATTTTTGATTCAGCAATAACTCTGCAACATGATCGACATAGTGATCTTCACGTGCATCATGTTGCAGCGGATAGTTATAGTCTGGCTGCACCCCAATTCCTTCAATCATTTTGCCATTCGGTGTCAGATATTGCGACACAGTCATTTGTAAAGCCGCACCATTACTCAATGGAAATAGTTTTTGAACCACACCTTTACCATAACTTTTCTCACCCGCTACCCATGCACGTTTATGCTCTTTTAATGCTGCGGTAAAGACCTCTGCGGCAGAAGCAGAACGATTGTTGATTAAGATGCCGACTTTCATATTTTGAAATTCAAAACTTGGTAAAGCCTGAAATTGTTGGTCACCCTCAGATCGACTTCGAGTCGACACAATAATGCCCTGATTCAAAAATAAATCGGCAGACTCTACTGCTGCGGACAGTAACCCCCCAGGGTTATTTCTTAAATCAAACAATACCGCTTTGACACGCGAACCATGACTTTCAATCAAACGCTTTATTTCATTGGCTGTATCTTGTTGAAAAACTTTAACGTGTAAAACTAAAACCTGATTATTTAATAATTTAGATTCTATATCTGTTTCAACTTTAGTGTTTCTGACCAAATTAACCGGTTGACTTGCAGTTATCAACTGTAGATTCAGCGTCGATCCGATACTGCCTGTGAGCAGGTGTCGCACTTGATCTTGATTAAGTTTTTTGAGTTCTTGATCATCAATTTTAAACACCGCCGCGCCATTTTTCAGACCTAGCTTTGCTGAATCGGCATCAGGCTTTAAATTGGTGATGACCCATTGCTGTAAACCTACATCAAAGCGCAAATTGAAATCGACACTCGCAATATCCCCTTCAGTGTATTGCAAAAGCTGCTTATAGTCTTCAGGTGAAAGATATCGTGAATAGCGGTCTAAACCACTGACCATGCCTTTGATGGCTTGTTGGAATAATGCATCGTCATTTTTTTCAACGACATAATTTTCTTTGACAATGCCATAGATTTGAACAAATTGTTGGATTGATTCGACAGGTACTTCGGCATAACTTTGTTCATAGCTGCCATCAAATTCATCGAAAGCCGACTTTGCTTTATCGGCTCCCCATGTCGAATGACTAGAACACAGCAGCAAGGCTGTAAGGCTTACAACTGACGTCCAGTGTGCTTTAGTCATTCATGCTTCCTTACATTTTAAGCTTCAAGAGTAATCAAGTTACGACCTTGCATTTCTGTTGGTACAGGAATGTGCATAAGCGTTAACATTGTCGGCGCTACGTCAGCCAAAACACCACCTTCTGCAATTGTTGCATTGGTCGGACCAACATAGATAAATGGCACAAGTTCAGTGGTATGTTGAGTATGCACCTGACCACTTTGGTAATCCTGCATTTGCTCTACGTTACCATGATCGGCGGTCACTAGCATGTGACCTTTATTTGCCATCACAGCTTCATATACACGGCCTAAGCACGTGTCTACAGCTTCAACCGCTTTGACTGCTGCATCAAACACACCGGTATGGCCAACCATATCACCATTGGCATAGTTCACCACCAGTAAGTCGTACTCACCTGAATTAATTGCGGCAACCAATTCATCAGTGACTTCATAAGCACTCATTTCTGGTTTTAAATCATAAGTCGCAACGTTTGGTGATGGAATCAAAATACGTTTTTCACCCGGATATTCATCTTCACGACCACCACTGAAGAAGAAGGTCACGTGTGCATATTTTTCAGTTTCAGCAATACGCAGTTGTGTTTTACCCAAATTAGACAGGTATTCACCAATCGAGTTATGTAACGCTTCTGGCATATAAGCCACAGGTGCATCAATTGTTGCTTGGTAACGTGTCAACATGACAAATTTTGATAAAGCGGGAACCACTTTACGTTCAAAACCTGCAAAATCTTTTTCCACAAAAGCTTTGGTAATTTCACGCGCACGGTCAGCACGGAAGTTCATGAAGACAACGCTATCACCATCTTGGATCGGTGCTAAATCACCAATACGCGTCGCTTTCACAAATTCATCTGATTCTTCAGCAGCATAAGCCTGCTCTAGACCTTCAACAGCAGTCGCTGCTGTACGCACTGCTTCACCTTCAGTTAAAAGACGATAGGCTTGCTCAACACGATCCCAACGGTTGTCACGATCCATTGCAAAGTAGCGACCAATCATGGTGGCAATACGACCTTGACCCGGATACTGAGCAAACAGTGCATCTAATTTTTCAAGCGAAGGTTGTGCACTTTTTGGCGGTGTATCACGACCATCAAGGAATGCATGAAGATAAACTTTTGCACCGCGTTTTAATGCCAATTCAGCCATCGCCACAATGTGATCTTCATGTGAATGCACGCCACCTTCAGACAATAAGCCCATAATATGTACAGCGCGATTGGCAGCTTTGGCTTTTTCAACCGCATCAACTAAAACATCATGTTCAAAGAATGCACCGGTACGAATATCTTTGGTAATACGAGTAAAGTCTTGATACAGCACACGTCCTGCACCAAGGTTCATGTGGCCCACTTCAGAGTTACCCATTTGTCCATCAGGTAAACCAACGTCTTCGCCAGAGCCTGAAATCAATCCATGCGGATGCTTTTCCTGCATTGCAGTCAAGTTAGGTCGTTTTGCTGCTAAAAAGGCATTGTCCTCGACCGCTTCGCGATGACCCACACCATCCATAATTACCAATACGTGTGGGATTTTGCCAGCAGTTGCATCCGTCATAATGAACACTCTTTCGTTTATAAATTAATCATACTATCTTACCGAATTTTCGGTGAAGACTCTATGTGACAACCATGGTTTATCTAGGTCATCAACATTGTTTTACTCAATCTTGCATGCACTTAACGTGCGCGGTGCAGCAGATAGCCACCCGCTACAAACATCAAAATAATCGGTATAAAGACGAACCATGCAGGCGATGGTGCGTACACCAAACTTGCATACCCCAAGAAATCTTGTAAGTAGTAAAAGCCCAGTCCAGCAAATAAGGCAATCACCAAGCGGAAACCCATCGACTGTTGACGTAAAGGTCCAAAAATAAAAGAACACGCGATCACCACCAAGGCAATTAAAGCAAAGGGTGAACCAAACTTTTGCCAAAATGCCAATTGGTAAGTCTTCGGGACTTGGCTATATTCATGCATATAGCTCATAAAGCTCACCAATTGACTCGGTGATAGGTCTTCAGGGTCAATGGTAACCATATGCACATATTTGGGTTGCAACGCCAATGAAAGCGGCTGTTCAGCATTTTGCTTCGCCACGGCATCACCCGTCGCTAAGAGATCGACTTGGGTTGAATTTTGTAGCGACCAAGAGCCATTTTTGACAAAATTCCCTTGCTCCGCATCCAAAGTGCCTCGCAAACGATATTTTTCATCAAAATCAATAACCTGAACATCTTTAATTTGACCTTGCGAATTGGCATAGTCAATATAAATAAAGCGCTGACCTTCACGCGACCAATAGCCTTTGACTTCGCCCAGTTCAGCCGCAGTGCGGTGACTTTTGACGCTTTTGGCTTGTTCATTGGTATAGGGAATGACCCATTCGCTTAATGCAAAGGATAAAACCACCAAAATGAGTGCCGAACGAATCACCCAGCCCACAATCCGCCAAAGGCTGATGCCGACCGAACGCATCACAATCAATTCACTGTTTGAAGCTAGAGTCCCTAAACCCAGTACCGCTCCAATCAAGGCTGAAATTGGTAAAATTTCATATAAATAATTCGGTGAACTCCATAACACATACTGCAAAGCATTCCATGCGTTATAGCCTTCTTTCAGCGAGCCCAATTCACCTAAATAAGTAAAAAGCACTTGTAAGCCAGCCAATACCGCGGTCGCACCAAGCATGGCTAAAGCAGTAGTTTTGGTCACATGTTTTGCAACTATACGACGTGCCAACATTTTAAGACCTCACTCGCTGAATTTGTTTCTTAATTTTGGGCGCTAATTTTTGTTTACGCGAGAACAATGCTGCTGCAATACCGTAAATCACTAAGACCAGTGGATAAGCCCAGATGCCCATTTCATCTTTACTGATCCGCGTTTTGATCGCCATTAAGGCTACGATTAAACTGGCAAAAATAAGTAAAGCTGGGAACAGTTTCAGGTAACGCCCTTGACGAGGACTCACTTCAGACAAAGCGGTGGCAAGCAATAACGCCACCAAAATAGCGAACGGCACAAAGATTCGCCAACCGAGTTCGCTGGCAACCACAGGATCATGGCGGTTATCCCATAACTTCGAAGTTGGTAAAGCTTCTACTTCGGTACTTTCAAATTTTGCTTCTTTATCATTTTCTAAACGTAAACGATAACTTTGGAATTCAGCTTGAGAATAACGCGGTTGCCCTGGATAGATTTCGTAACGGCGGCCTTCAACTAAGTCAACAACATTGGCATTGTCATCGGGCACTTCGACGCGGGTCGCTTCTTTTGCCAAAATAATGACATCGGGTTTACCGTCTTTTTCTGCGCGCTGATAGAAGAAAATATCTTTTAAGTTTTTACGGTCTTCTGACAAGTCCCCTGCATAAATGGTATAGGGCCCAGAGGAAATAAACTCTTTCGGGCGAACCAAGTCAAAGCCTGTTCGTACTGCTTGTGAAGTCGTTAAGGCTTCAAACTGACGGATGCCCCAAGGCGACGCCCACAGCATCAAAAATGCTTGAACAGCCATAAAGACCACAGTCATCGGCACCAATAAGCGTGACAATTGATTTCGACTGACGCCGCTACCATTGAGCACAGCCATTTCATGATCGACATACAGACGACCAAAGACCAACATCAGACCAATAAAGAAACCGAGCGGAAGAATTAAGGTTAAAAACTCAGGCAAACGGTAGCCAATGATGCTAAATAAAATACTTGCATCTAAACGACCCTGCGCCGCCACACCAAAGTACTTGATCAAACGACCACCCATCATGATCAAGGTCAATAAGGCAATCACAACCAGTGATGTCGACACCACTTGCTTGACCAGATAACGCCGAATAATCAAATTAATTCTTCCAAAAATAGGGCCAATAAAAACTAGCGTTAGTTTACCCGAATGTAGAAAATATAAAACCTATACCCTTGTTGCTCATTGAAACTCTATTCATATAAATGTTTCAATGGTTTAATGGTTTATAAATTTAAAAAGGCATAAATACCGCACATGAAACTTTCTATTAATACGTCATTCCAAGCGAATGCGTCCAGCCAATATTTGTTGATATTAGTAGATTCTGAGCACGTTAAAAATGCAGCTACTTCATATCAAATCAATGATTTAGATAATTTAATTGACGCGACTCAATTTAAAGCAGCACTCAATGAAAGCCTGCCTTTGGTGGCGAACATTGCCACTTGTCGCAATAGCGCACTTTTAGGCCTCGGCAAAGTTGCTGAATTACAGGTCAATAAATTTGCAAAAATTGCACAAACCATTATTAAAGCGTCACAAAAAAAATTCAAACAGATCAGTGTCGATATCTCTGCTCTACCACAAGAACAACATTATTTATTTGCACTTAGCCTGACGCAAGCGGCTTATGCATTTGATGAATACAAGTCTAAGAAAAATGAATTTGTTTTGGAGCAGATCCATTTAATCGCTACTGAAAGTCCATTAACCACTGCACAGCTTGAATTAATTTCTGCAGTGCAATCAGGTCAAAGTTTTACTCGTGACTTAGGTAACCGTCCGGGCAATATCTGTTTCCCTGAATATTTAGCCGAACAAGCTCAAGCACTTGCAGCTGAATTCCCAGATCAACTCAAAGTGACTGTACTCGATGAACAGCAAATGGCTGATCTCGGTATGGGTGCTTTCCTTGCTGTGAGTAAAGGTTCTGACCGTCCAGGCCGTATTATTACCATCGAATACCTTTCAAATCGTGAAGAAGCCCCTGTAGTGCTTGTTGGTAAAGGCGTGACTTTTGATACTGGTGGTATCTCACTTAAACCAGGTGCGGGCATGGACGAAATGAAATTCGACATGTGCGGTTCTGCATCAGTTTTGGGTACCATCCGTGCGCTGTGTGAAGCGAAATTACCGATTCATGTGGTCGGCGCAATTGCTGCTGCAGAAAACATGCCGTCTGGTCATGCCACTCGCCCGGGCGACATCGTGACAACCATGAGCGGTCAAACCGTTGAAATTTTAAATACCGATGCCGAAGGTCGTTTGGTGCTGTGCGATACCTTGACCTATGTAAAACGCTTTAACCCTGCACTGGTGATTGATATTGCAACCCTCACTGGTGCATGTGTTGTGGCATTAGGTTCAGTCCTTACCGGTATGTTCACCCCTGATGATGAACTTGCGGCTGAATTGACTGCTGCGGGTCAACATAGCTTTGACCGCGTATGGCGCATGCCAGTGATTGAAGATTATCAAGAACAACTTGATTCTCCATTTGCAGATATTGCCAACATTGGTGGTCCAAAAGCAGGTTCTGTAACAGCTGCATGTTTCCTTCAACGCTTTACGCGTGAATACCGTTGGGCGCATTTAGACATTGCTGGGACTGCATGGAACTCAGGTGCAAATAAAGGCGCAACAGGTCGTCCTGTACCATTATTAATGCAATTCTTAGCGAATCGTGCTCAATCGAATGGCTAAAGTTAGCTTTTATTTATTTGAAAAAAGTCCTGAACGACAAGTCGAAAGCACTTGTCGTTTATGCCGTAAGATTCTGCGTCAGCCTGTACGTATTTGGCTACATTGTGCTGACCCAGACTTACAGCAACAACTTGATGAACGCCTGTGGAGTTTCGATCACACAGGTTTCATTCCCCATGGTATCGACCAAGCCGAGGCAACGGTCTGTATTTCTGCCCAATTGCCTGAGCAAGCCGACTGGATTGTGTTTAATTTTAACGATCAAGCACTTGAACAGTTCGCAAGTTTTAGTCACATTATCGAAATTATTGAAAATAACGAACCCGCTAAAATTATCGGGCGTGAAAAATATAAACAATATCGACGTTTGGGCGTTCAACCACAGACCCATAAACTTTAACGTGATATTGGTTTTACCCTATTTGCAAGGAGATGCACCATGGCATTGAATGTCGGTCCAGACTTTAAACAGCGCTGGTTAAAAGTACCTGAAGCTATTCGTCAGACCTTTATTGATGACCTTGGTCGCGTTTGCGATGTACTCAATCCCAGTACAGACATTCAACAATGGCTGGTCAATGACCAACAGCAACAGCAAATGTCTTTTGACAAAATTGAGTCTGCCTATGCAGATTTGAAAGCACAGCTGATTGAAGATGCTCGCATTCGTAAACAATTGGCTTTAGAAAAAGCCTTAGAAGAAAAACGTGAAGCTGAACAAGCCTATGCAGAACAACTGAAACGTGACGAAGAGTTACGCTTTGCTGCACAAACGCAAGCGCTCACCATGATGCAGCATAATCTTGATCGTGAAGTACAACACTATGCCGCTCGCTATCATAAAAACCCTGAAACGGGTTTAGCGGGATTAAGCCAAAGCTTATCGGTCAGCGAAGGACAGATGTTGTCAGAACTCGAAAGTGTACGCGTGCGTTTGGAACTTGAGGCAGAAACGCAAATCGAAATAGCCGTCAGTGATTTCCGTGCAAAATTGAAAGCTGCTGCACAAGAAGAAATTGACTATATCTTAGAAAACTCCAATTTTTCGACAGAATCTACATCGTCCCAAGCATCTTAAGCCGTCCATCGAAATCTGGTCACTGTCATTAAACTGACATGTATTTGCAACATGATGTTCATATGGCTGAAGCATTGTCCCTCAAAACACAATGCTTCAGGCATCCTAAAGATATAATCATGCATCCAGATGGGAATTCAATATGGACATCATTCACCAGATTACCCAGAAAATATCCTCTCTATCTGCTGGAGAACAATGGGACATTCGTGCCAAAGATCTTTGGCTGAGTCATTCAGACTTTCATAGTATTTCGGTGTATCTCAGCCGTGAATCAGAAAAAGGTGGTTTTAGCATTCAGCAACTGCCCCGCAGCTCGATTTTTCAAACCCTTGATGTGGTGACCGTTACAAAACACTAAGTTGTCATCGACTCCATAAAAAAAGCCCACAACAGTGGGCTTTTTCTCAGTCTAAGTTTGGCTTAGACCAAATCTGCAACTGCAGAAACGGTATGTCCTAGGAAATAACCAATACCAAGTAATAATCCAATCCAGATAAAACCACCCAGCACGTTATAGAACATAAATGTACCGAGGCTCATGCGCGCAGACCCAGCGGCAAAAGGCGCAAAAGAACGTACAAAAGGTACAAAGCGTGCGACTAAAATCGTTTTACCGCCATGCTTCATAAAATATTTATTGGTTTTGACCATATATTCGGGCTTAAAGTAACGTGTGTGCTTATTAAAGTACTTAATGCCTAACACGCTGCCCGTATAGTAATTGACGCAGTAGCCCAAGACCGATGCGACAAATAACATCAGCCCCATGGTGTGTAAATGCACCACTTCCGTCGTTGAACATAATGCGCCGATGGCAAGCAACAGGCTGTCTCCCGGCAGGAAGAACATAAATACTGAACCCGTTTCTGAAAATATCACCAGAAATAAAATGGCATAAATCCACACACCATAATTTTCCAATAACATGGGTAACCACTGTTCCAGATTCAGTAAGAAATCAATCATTATCACCTGTCTGATTATTCATCATATATGTCATTCCGCGACGCATTATCACCAAAAATAAAAAAACAGTCTAATTTTTCAATCAGACTGTTTGGTTTTCTTCGGTATCAACTTATTTCAAGAAGCCATTTTCAGCGAGAAAATCTAAGCTAATTTTCGATTGCGCTGTGGTCTCAGCGGCTTTATCTCCGAGCAATAAACGCTCAATATAACGTGCTAAAACATCCACTTCCAAGTTCACTTTAGCCCCAGCTTTCCACGTACCGATATTGGTTCGTTCAGCCGTGTGCGGAATTAAATTTAAGCTCAGCACATTGCCACGTAAATGGTTAATCGTCAGGCTAATACCATCCACGGTCACAGAGCCTTTTTCTGCTAAATAGCGTGCAATTTCTTTCGGTGCAGTCACTTCAAAATAAATTGAACGTGCATCTGAACGAACTTGAGTGATTTCACCCACTGCATCGACATGACCACTGACAATATGTCCACCAAAACGCGTGGTCGGCAACATGGCTTTTTCCACATTTACTGCCTGCCCTGCTTTCCAGTGTTCCAAAGTGGTCCGATTTAAACTTTCACGTGATACATCAGCTGCATACCAATTGCTACCAAAGTCAATCACGGTTAAGCAAATGCCATTGGTGGCAATAGAATCTCCCAAATGCACATCCGACATGTCTAAATCTGTCTGGATACGCAAGCGGACATCGCCACCCACGTTTTGAATGCTTTCAACTTTACCTAGACTTTCAATAATGCCTGTAAACATGTTCAATCCCTGAAAAATATGGGGCGATGATTTTTACCACAAATCAAGTTGCGTACTCACACCAGAGGTATCGACACCACCCAATTCTGCAAAATGGTGCAATTGACTCAACAACTGACGGATCGGTGGACCTGATTTGGCATGCGTATCCGTGATGACAATAAACTCTAGTACGCGTGCACGTTCAGACTGACGCTGCTTACTCACGCGGTAACGTGGTACATCTTGCGTCAATAAGCTTACTCGGCCACGTTTTAAATTGGCTTGTAACAAATCTGTGGCGCTGATATTACCATCGGTTGAATAGCTCGTCAGGATGTAACGTGCATTGATGGTTTCTAATAATTTTTCATAAGCTTCTTTCGCATGCTTCGAAGAATTATATGGACTTGGACGTTCTTTACGCCATGCACGATCGATTCCGCTCTTAAAGCCTTTGGTGTCTGGTGTTGGTAAATCCACCTGATCCCATAACGTTAAGGCATTCAACACATGGTAGTTACTGCTGTAAGCGTGCTGGTTATATGGTGGATCGAGATAAGCCACATCTACTTCAAAGCCACTCATTTGATTAGCCAAATGCTGTGCGTCGACACACCACATTTCCGCGGCGGGTTTTTTCGGATCACCAATTTCACAAAAACGACTTGGGGTCAGCCATAACAATGAACCGATACGATCTAATGCCGCTTGGGTTTTACCACCCCAACCATGATGAAAGCTTTTAAATACACCGCTGGTATTGCTGACAAAACTTGCTGAATACAATAACGGTGCCAACAAAGCACTCATTTCCACATCATCAATCGCGCCTTGAGCCTGCCAAGTTGCAATTTGCTGACGAATCGCATCGATACGCATACCATTACGACGTTTAAAGAATAAACGGTCACGTGCCGGATCGTAGATTTCATCATTACGTGGACACAAGTTATGGGTCACCCAACCTTTAACTTCTGGCAAACGGTTCAGATAATCAATCGCTTTCTGATAGCCACCCAACTCTTTAAAAGCAGGTGCTTCAACGCAAGAGAGAATCGCGCTGTTCAAGGCATGGCTGTAGGGTTCCCAGTCATTGGCAATAACACGATAGCCGTTTTGACGAGCCAACCGTGATACCACACCCGAACCTGCAAAAAAGTCTGCAAATATCGGCGCACGACCATCTTCGCGTTTTAAGGTTCCCGTTTGCTCAAGTGCTTCTAAAATCAGATGTAATAGGCGGCGTTTGTTTCCCAAATAAGGAACCAACTGATGGAAAAGATATTCGTCTGTGGTACGAGCCGCATGACGACGTTTGTGATAAACCGTAGACTCTGAATTCATAGCGTCTCTTGAGAAGGGATTAACCTTAAGCGAATGTCATCACCCAATTGAGTGACATCTTTCAGCTTAAATCGAAGCTGCTCTGCCATGCGGTCAAATTCCGCATTAAACATCGCACGTGCTGACTGACCCAACAAGGTCGGTGCAACATAACTGATCATTTCATCGATCAAATGTTCTTGTAAGAAAGCGGTCGAAAGTGTCGCACCGGCTTCCACAAGGACATCATAAATTTGGAACTGTTGAACGCATGCTGCTAACAGATCGGCCAAAGGCTGAATTTCAAATTGTACCACGCCCAAGTCAGCAAGTTCCTGACGATATGGCCCCATGACCATCACGGTTTCAGGTTGCTGCAATATTTTTGCGCTTAATGGCAAGCGGCCTTGGCGATCTAGCACGATACGTTTCGGCTGAACCACGCTTCGCATATCAACAGCATCATCGAGTTGACGTACGTTGAGTAAGCAATCATCAGCTAATACTGTCTCAATCCCAGTGATTACGGCACCAGAGATCGCACGCCAATGCTGTACATCTTGTCGCGCCATTGCACCGGTAATCCATTTAGACTCACCCGAGGCCATGGCAGTACGCCCATCCAGGCTCGATGCGACTTTGAGCCGGACATAAGGCATGCCCGTCGCCATGGCTTTTAAAAAGCCCAAGTTCAATTGATGCGCTTCTGCTTCACAAATACCTGTGATCACTTCAATGCCAGCATCACGTAGGATTTGTACACCTTTACCCGCAACCAATGGATTCGGATCGGGACATGCTACAACGACTTGAGCAACACCTGCTTCTACCAAACCTTTGGCACAAGGTGGCGTACGTCCATAGTGTGCGCAAGGCTCTAAAGTCACATAAGCGGTTGCGCCACGTGCAGCCTCACCTGCATCACGCATTGCAAAGACTTCGGCATGCGGCTGACCCGCTTTGGGATGAAAGCCTTCACCAACCAATTGACCGTCTTTGACAATCACACAGCCCACATTGGGATTGGGACGAGTGCTGTATTGCCCCTGCTGTGCCAATGCAATTGCACGCCGCATCCACTGTTGATGCTGCTGCAAAGGCACTTGATCTAACTCAGACATGTAATCACTCATGATAAAAATGGAAGCAGATGTGCATTAGTGCTCACGCTGCTGCATTTGTTCAATTTGACGACGAAAAGCTTCTACATCTTGGAAGTCTTGATACACAGAAGCAAAACGTACATAAGCCACATGATCTAAAGCAAACAAAGACTGCATGACAATTTCACCAATGGTGCGTGATTTCACGTCACGTTCACCCAAACGGCGAATTTGCAATTGAATATCACTGAGTACCGTTTCAATTTGCTCTTGCGTTACTGGACGCTTTTGCAAGGCATGCATGAGCGAGCGGCGGAGCTTGGCTTCATCAAAAGGTTCACTCTTTGAATCAGACTTGATGACACGCGGCATCACCACTTCATAGCTTTCAAAAGTTGTAAAACGTTCACCGCAACTAATACATTCACGGCGGCGGCGTATCTGACAGCCTTCAGCAGCAAGACGTGAGTCAATCACTTTACTGTCTTCAGCGTTGCAAAATGGACAATGCATAGCGGTTAAATTGAACAAATCCGAATGAATTTAGAGTGTAGCAAAAATTTTGAAATTTGTAGAGCTTTACGCTAGATATGGAAAAAAAACAGCCCTTTCGGGCTGTTTTACACAATATATTGATTTACTGTGATCTTATTATTCTACACGTTCACCATGTTGACTTAAGTCTAGACCCATACGTTCGTCATCAGCTTCTACACGGATGCCAACCACTAGATCAATCACTTTCAAGATAATGAATGTCATCACTGCTGAGTAAGCAATAGTCGCTAGTACACCTTCGACTTGAACCCATAATTGATGCATTAAGTTGCTCGGTGCATTGTCACCCATGATGAATTCGCTGGCAAAGAATGCTGTAAGGATCGCACCGACGATACCACCGACACCATGTAGACCAAACGCATCCAAAGAGTCATCCGCTTTCAAGGCGCGTTTCAGTGCAGTAATACCCCAAAAGCAAACCACACCACCAATCAGGCCCATCGCTAGAGCGCCGCCAACTGTTACAAAACCAGCCGCAGGTGTAATCACCACAAGACCTGCTACTGCACCAGAAGCACCACCCAAAACAGACGCTTTACCACGAACCACTTTTTCAGTAATTAACCATGCCACTGCTGCTGCCGCTGCTGCAACTTGTGTTACCACCAATGCATAACCAGCCGAACCATTTGCACCCAGTGCAGAACCACCGTTGAAACCAAACCAACCTACCCATACAAGGCTTGCACCGATGACGGTTAAAGTTAGGTTATGTGGCGCCATAGATTCACGGCCAAGCCCCATACGTTTACCAAGCATGTACGCTGCAACGAGACCCGCAACACCCGAGTTGATGTGAACTACTGTACCACCCGCAAAATCAAGCGCACCGTCGTTACCTAACCAACCACCGCCCCATACCCAGTGAGTAATTGGTGCATAAACCACGACACTCCAAATTGCGATGAACGCAACAAAAGCACCGAATTTCATACGTTCTGCAATCGAACCACTAATAATGGCAACGGTAATAATGGCAAATGTCATTTGGAAAATAACAAAAAGAATCTCTGGAATCGTACCCGTCAACGCTTCTGTAGTGATACCCGACAACATAAATTTGTCTAAGCTACCGATAAAGGCATTGCCTTCACCAAATGCTAAGGTATAACCCACAATCACCCACGTTAAACTCACGACACCCACAGCAACAAAACTGTGTGCCATGGTGCTGAGTACATTTTTCTTACGGACCATACCGCCGTAAAACAATGCTAAACCGGGAATTGTCATAAGTAGAACAAGTGCAGTGGATACTAAAATCCATGCTGTATCACCTGTATCGAGCTTAGGTTCTTCTTCTGTAGGTGCTGGTTCTGCAGGTGCTGGCGCTGCTTCAACTGGAACTGCAGCTTCTGTTGTATTTAGCGTTGTTGTATTTGCAGTATCAACTACTGTGACTTCTTCTGTAGGTGCTGTTGCGCTTTCTTCAGCCCACGCAACAGAACCACCTAAAAGTGCACTGGACAAGCCGAGTGCAATTAGCATTTTTTTCATTCGTATCCCCCGACCTGATTTTCTGAGTTATTAGCTACTCAGCAAACTTCATGCCAATTTTTTAAACGGCATCTGCACCTGTTTCACCAGTACGGATACGGATGACTTGTTCCAGATTGCTTACAAAAATTTTACCGTCGCCAATTTTTCCTGTGCTTGCAACACGAGTAATTGATTCAATTACGGTATCGACCATTTCATCACTGATTGCGATTTCGATTTTTACTTTTGGTAAGAAATCAACCACATATTCAGCACCACGATAAAGTTCAGTGTGACCTTTCTGGCGACCGAAGCCTTTAACTTCAGTGACAGTGATCCCTTGAACACCATTTTCAGAGAGTGCTTCACGCACGTCATCTAATTTAAAAGGTTTTACAATTGCAGTTACGAGCTTCATGTTTTGTTTTCCTTCGGCTTATTTCACCTGTAAGGTTTTATGTTCAATTTTCATGCCAATATGACTACAGTCGGGGGAAAATAGTCAGCCCAGCATGAGATTTCTTTATAACCTATTTTATACGGATAATCTTGCGTATGCTTATAAAAATAGACGTTTTTACTAGAAGAATTACGATTTTACTGATCGATTAAACGCATATTTAAATAAAAGCACTATGGTCATGAATGTGGCGATGTTAAACTGCTGCCACCAATTCACTGAGGATGGTCAAAACAATGATTGAAACCTTATTACAAGCGATATTAGAACAAATCGATCAGCCGAAAAAAGACGTCGAACATAATCTTCGCAGCTTACTCAATGAAGCTGTGAGCAAAATGGATCTCGTATCTAAAGAAGAAATCGAACGCCAACGTACTGCACTGAATAATGCCAATTTACGTTTAAATGAATTGTTGAAACACGTCGAAGAACTCGAACAAAAAATTCAGAACAAAAAATAAGCACCTTTTTAGTGCAACAAAAGACGCATAACGATTAAAAATAATGCACCATAACGGAACAATAATATGTCTTTTGCCAAAATCTATACTCGGGGTTTGCTCGGCTTAAATGCACCCCAAATTGAAGTTGAAGTTCATGTCAGCCAAGGCCTACCGTCATTGACCATTGTGGGCCTACCTGAGGCCGCCGTCCGTGAAAGTAAAGACCGTGTCCGCTCTGCGATTATTAATAGCGGCTTTCAGTTTCCGACCAAACGTCTGACCATTAATCTAGCACCCGCAGATTTACCCAAAGATGGTTCACGTTTAGATCTCGCCATTGCTTTAGGGATTCTGATCGCGTCGGGACAACTTCCTGAAAATGCAGCAGATGGTTTTGAATTTATTGGAGAATTGGCACTTGATGGTTATTTACGACCTGTCAGTGGCATCTTAAGTATAGCCATTGCCTGTCAGCATATCGGGCATCATCTGATTCTACCGGCACTCAATGCCGATGAAGCGGCGCAACTGCCGGAGTTCCAAGTCTTTCCTGCACAGCATCTTAAGGATGTATGTGAACATTTAAGTCGTTCAGCCTTAATCAGTAGCCACCCTTCAACATCGTCAGCCAATCAACACAGTTACCCTTTTGATTTATCTGATGTGAAAGGTCAACTGAGACCACGTCGTGCTTTAGAAATTGCGGCGGCTGGCGGTCATTCCCTGCTATTTCGTGGCCCTCCAGGCACAGGTAAAACTCTACTCGCCTCGCGTTTGGCCAGCATTCTTCCGCCCTTAGATATGCAAGAAAATTTGCAAGTCGCGAGTATTTATTCCATTGCAGGTGCAAATCATCATTTTGGGCAGCGTCCATTTCGTGCGCCGCACCATACTGCGTCTGCGATCGCCCTCGTCGGTGGAGGATCAAATCCTAAACCGGGTGAAATCACCTTGGCACATTTAGGGGTTTTATTTTTAGATGAGCTGCCTGAATTTGATCGAAAGGTATTGGAGGTATTACGGCAACCACTCGAATCCAAAGAAATTGTGATTTCACGGGCTTCTCGTCAAATCACCTTCCCCGCAAATTTTCAATTGATCGCGGCAATGAATCCTTGCCCATGTGGCTATGCCTTCAACCAAGACAGCCGCTGTCAATGTAGTGCTGAAAGTATTAAACGCTATCAAAACCGTATTTCAGGTCCATTATTAGATCGTATTGACTTACATATAGATGTCCCGCCACTGGCAGCGCATGAATTACAAAGTTCGCAAGAGGTTGAAAGCTCAAGTACGGTTAGGCATCGTGTCATTCGTGCCTATGAGTTACAAATAGAGCGTCAGCAAAAATCCAATATGGCACTGACGCCGACGCAATTGGAGCAACAAGCAGTTTTGGATGCTACTGCACAGAATATTTTACAGTTAGCCCAGCAGAGAATGAATTTATCTGCGCGTGCTTATCATCGCGTATTACGTGTTGCCAGAACCATTGCCGACTTGGCTCAAAGTGAACACATTCAAGCTCAACACGTTTCTGAAGCGCTGTCCTATCGAAGCCAACTCAATGCTTAAAAAAATGGCGACCTAAGGTCGCCATTTTTAATGCTCTTTAAAATTAGAATTCGTATTTCAAACCAAATACGACTTTATTCTTTTGTTTTTCATCCGCACGGTCATAACCACCAACTGTGTAATTCATGCTTGCGGTAACACCTGCATCTGCTAAAGGCTTGCTTAGACCAATATCAAAGTGACGGAAACCAAAGCTTTCTGTTGTTCCTAAATTTTCTTCAAAATCACCTGAATCTTGATATGCATATAAACCAAGCGCGGTATCTAGACTGAAGTCTTTAGGAAGTGCATAGCTATATGATGCTTTGATATAAGTATCACCTGCATTACCCCATGAAACATCTTCAAGCAAAGTTTGCGCTGTTAAGCCAAAATCTTTATAGCTTAGCCCAAGCATTGTTTCTAAACCGTTTGCATCACTTGTATCAATATCATAGTAATAGTAGTAAGTTAGACCTGCTGTGTAACCAAGATCATCATTAATTGAACCGTTATAGCCCGCATAAAAATCATTTTCAAAACCATTCGGTAGGTCATCACCATAGTTTAATGTTGAACCCCACCAACCTGCATAGAAGCCTGATGCATGGCTATAATCCAAACCACCTTGGATTGTCGCATCTTTATTTTCAGGCACATTGGTAATACCACGTAAATTATAGCTAGACAGTACGCCGATATTTCCAGATACAGAATGCTCTGAAGCAGGTGCTTCAGCAAATGTAAACGTCGATGCTGCTCCAAGTACAGCGATTGATAAAGCTTTAAGTGCAAATTTCATGGTTTGTTCCCCCACATCGTGCGACGACGTATTTTTTGGTTATTTCGTTGAACTCAATGATGTATTAGCAAGCGCTGTGCCATGTTTAAAAATAAGCGCATATTTTTTTTATAGAAGCCACCATTTTGGTTTATCAAAAACCAATATATTACTGTTTTTATTTATTATTTTTTAATTATCCTATTTGGCCTTTTTTCTCTTTAATTTATTTTAGAATGCAGATTTTCATCTATATAGATTATTTAAATCTTCGGGTTGATAGATGTAACAGGATTTTAAAAATGCGCTTTTTTGAGTATATTTTTTCAACACCGATCTCAAAAATGCATAAAAAAAGTGCACAATCACCATTATGCACTTTCAAGAATATGACCGAATAAGGTCAACTCGTTAATGTTAGAAAGAATAGGTCAATCCAACCACAACGTTATCATCTAATTGCTCGCCTTCTCGATCTTTACCGCCCCATACATAGTCAGCAGCAATTTCAAATCCAGTATCTGCAATCGGTTTACTTAAGCCCAAACGTGCTTCAGTGAATACTACATCTTCTGTGGTTGTTAATAGGCTGTCATCGTGACTGTCATTAAAAACAGAAACGCCGAGCGATGAATTTAATGAAACATCATACGGTAATGCATAGCTATAAGTAGCGTTCAGATATACATCGCCTGCGTTGCCATAATTAACATCAGACAACAATACAGCCATGCTTGCAGTTAAATCTTTATAACTTATGTCCTGAATAAATTCGACGCCTGTCGTGCGACGCTTTTCAGATCGGTCGTCGTTATAAACAGAACCTCCACCTTGATAGACATAAGCCATCACTTGTGACTTATAGCTCCAATCTTCATTGAGTTCACGTCCATATCCGACATAGAAATCATGTTCAAAACCATGCGACTGACTGTCGTCCGTAGGATCATAGTTGAGTGTAGAACCCCAATAGCCCGCGAACAGCCCACTGTTGTGTGCATATTCAAGTCCAGCTTGTAATGCCGCTTGATCATTTTCTTCACTCGCACGGTACACATATTTGTTTACCACGCCCAAACTTCCAGACCAATTCCCTTGTGCAGTTGTGGCTTGTTCAGTTTGTTCTGCAAATGCAGGGACTGTGCCTAGGGTCACTAAAATACTTAAAATTGCTTTTTTATAAAATTGAATCATGTTTAGTCCCCACATCGGATCGATCGTGGATTGGGTTGAGTAAAATTTAGCGCCGATTTTAATCGATTTTACCGCACTGTATAGCCCCTTTTTTCTTATTTTGATCAATTAAATCATTTAAAAACAAAGCTAAGATTATATAAAACAGTAAAAACTAAGCTTTTGATTCATAAAATGTCTTTTATCGTGTTCCAGTCTTTAACAATGATTTAATGTTTTCATTTATATGTATTTATCACGATTATTATCATCTTTTATTGAGCTAGATTTTAAGGAAAACATTTCTGACGACTTCGCTAAAAGTCATTCTCTATTTACAAAAAACACGCCAACGGTGCTTACTGTGCCTGAACAGTGATGCCATGCACCTCAACCATTGATATACTTTTTGATCAAAATACGAATTTAGATTCGGCACAATTTGTCGCAAAGAGTAATGATAAATCAGCAAGTTAAATGAAAGTTTTTACCATTTTTTATATTTTTTTATGATAAGTAATGAATAAACTTCTCTTTAGATTGATATATATTCAATTTAAATAAACTATTTGTTAAACAACAATAACATACGAAATATTTGCTTATTACAGATTGACCAATGATCTGAATGTTTTCTAACTTTAGTGTAATAAGCGCATTAAAAATAGTGATTTTTTTAAGAAAAAATATACAATCGCACTACATATTAACCAAATTTGCATGAGGCTCTCTCCCAATGCTTAAAGCTCAACAACTAACACTTGCAGTATTAGTAAACGCTGCTCTTATTTCTACTGCTTTTGCTAGCGAACAAAGCGAATCTAAAGGCTTTGTGGAAGATGCCGAAGGCTCTGTATTGTTCCGTACAGGTTATTTACATCGTGATAAAAAAAATGGCGTAGATGATACTAGCTCTTTTGCGCAAACTGCTATCGTAAATCTTGATTCAGGTTTTACCAAAGGCACTGTTGGTTTTGCAGCGGGTATCATAGGCGATGCATCAATCAAACTTGGTGAAAATGCTCATACCGGTAACGATATGATTCCAACGCATGGTAGCAAAGATGCGAATGGTAAAGTTGATGCTTATGATCACTGGGCGCGTGGCGGTGCATATGTAAAAGCACGTATTTCAAATACGACTGCAACTTACGGTACACAACTTCTCGACATCCCTGTTTTAGCAAGTAATACTGCACGACTAGTACCTGAATACTACACAGGTGTTTTGGTTGAAAGTAATGAGATTAATAATCTTAACCTGATCGCTGGTAAATTCACTGAAAATCAATTATCAAATCAAATTAATTCTGATGGTGCTAAGTTAGACCGCGCAATTGTTTGGGGTGCAAAATATAAAGCAAATGATCAATTAAATCTTGCTTACTATGGTACAGATATTAAAGATCGTTTAGATCGTCATTATATCAATGCCAATTTTACTCAAGGTTTAGCTGATAAAAGCTCATTGACTTATGATTTAAGCGCTTATCACACAAAATGGGATAAAGATGCTAATCAATACTTATATTCTCAAATTGGTGAAAGCAACGACTCATTCGATAACTCAATCGCTGCCCTTTCTACAACATATAATCGTGGTCCACACAATGTCATGGTTGCTTACCAACAAAACTTTGGTAATACCGGTTACGACTATGGCTTAGGTACAAACGTTGGTGATGGTAAACAATCTATTTACATGCCAAACTCGTATCTATCTGACTTTATTGGTAATGATGAAAAGTCTGTACAACTTCAATATACCTATGACTTTGGCGCATTAAATGTTCCAGGCCTATCTTGGACTTCAGCATTTGTTTACGGTTGGGATATTAAAGCCACTAATAATGCTGGCACAATGATTAGCGACAATGAAGAAGAACGCGAATTCTTTAACCAAGTGAAATATACCGTTCAATCTGGTTTTGCCAAAGATGCAAGCTTACGCCTTCGTCATTCTTACTACCGCGCTAGTAATAACTACCAAAACAACTATATTGGTGATACCAATGAATGGCGTATTTGGTTAGACATCCCTGTGAAATTATTTTAATTTCGCAGCTAGTCTAAGATAGCGAAAAAAAACCTGCACACTGTGCAGGTTTTTTTTATGAGCATCGTTTTCATATAAAAACGATGCTCAACTTAAAACAATATTATTTGTTCGCAGCTTGGTAAGCTTCAATTGAGCTCAGTACTTCTTGTTTCGCAACATCAGCACCTTCCCAACCACTTAACTTAACCCATTTACCAGGCTCTAAGTCTTTGTAGTGTTGGAAGAAATGCTCAATTTGATTGATCAACAATGCAGGAAGATCGGTATATTCTTGAACATCTTTATAAAGCGGAGTCAATTTGTCGTGTGGAACAGCAATGAGTTTTGCGTCAACACCACCGTCATCTTCCATGTTCAATTTACCAACAGGACGGCAACGAATTACAGAACCTGGCTCTACTGGATGTGGAGTTACCACAAGTACGTCTAATGGGTCACCATCCAAAGATAATGTATTTGGAACATAACCATAGTTCGCTGGGTAGAACATTGCAGTACCCATGAAACGGTCTACAAATAACGCATCAGAATCTTTATCGATTTCGTATTTGATTGGTGCTGCATTTGCAGGAATTTCAATAATGACATAGATGTCGTTTGGTGCATCTTTACCCGCTGGGATATTGCTGTAGCTCATAGCATCACTCTTTAAACAAAGTTAAATCTTTTAATCCGGCACAATTATAACGGTTTTATCGCTTTTTTTGTGATTTTAGCGATCATGCTGATAATTTAATCATCAAGCAGAACATTTAGCTTAATTTAATGACCAATAACATCAGACAAATTGGGCATAACATCGACAAGGTCCAAATAATTGAACGTAAAGTTGCCCAATTGGCTAAATAACATAGCCCATAAATAACGCGTAAAACGAGATAGGCAATCCCAAAGGTCATGATGTATTGTTGATGAATCACCATGTATTCAGCCATTAGAATAGCCGCAATAAATAAAGGTAAACTTTCAAAACTATTTTGCTGCACTGCATGTGCGCGGCTCGCCAATCCTGTAGAGCGCGCTAAAACTTCACGTGGATTTTGATTATCACTCGACTTAAAACCTGCAGCTCGCTTCGCAATAAATGTAAATACATATGGCAATAAACAAGCGGCCAAAATGAGATAGATGATCCCACTGATGCTGTGCATGTGTTTTTTCTCAGGAAGATTTTATGGCTGCTATAATACCATGGCATTTCGTGAATAATTTTTGTTAAATATAGTGTTTTTATAATCGGCAGATGAAAGGATCCTCTATGAGCACTTCTGATCAAGATCAATTATTTGAAGTTCTTGAAGAGCAAAAACGCCATCAGCTTCGCGTCGATCGTGTCTTAAAAATCGTCATTCCAGTGACTGCATTTTTACTTGCTGTGATTTGCGCCAACTTAAATGTCTGGTCGACTGTTTTCAGCTTTGTCATCATGTGGGTTGCATTCTATGCAGTTTCCATCAAGCAACTTCCCCTTTGGCATTGGGTCATTGTCATTGCACTGTATTGTTTAGTCGACAATATTTTAACCTATGGCAGCTATAACCAATCCGGCTTTAGTCGTCAGTTCGGTGCGATGTTTATTTTCTTAGGTGTTTTTGGAGTAGGACGTCGCTACTTTGATCGCTGGTCGATGAATAAAGGCAAGCTTTAATGAGCTAAATTTAAAGCGATAAAAAAGCGCCCGAAGGCGCTTTTTTTATGCATCGTATTATGCGGTTTTACGCAAATCTTTACGTAGAATTTTACCAACGTTTGATTTTGGTAATTCATCCATAAATTCAACATAACGTGGACGTTTATAGCCAGTTAAGTTTTCTTTTGCGAATGCCAAAACTTCTTCAGTCGTTAAAGATGGATCTTTTTTCACAACGAATAATTTAGGTACTTCACCTGATTTTTCATCAGGAACACCAATCGCAGCAACTTCTAGCACTTTTGGATGTTTTGCAACAACTTCTTCAATTTCAGAAGGATAAACGTTGAAGCCAGACACCAAAATCATGTCTTTTTTACGGTCTACAATCTTCACATAACCGCGTGGATCCATGACACCAATGTCACCTGTACGGAAGAAACCGTCCGCCGTCATTACTTTGGCAGTTTCATCTGGACGGTTCCAATAGCCTTTCATGACTTGAGGACCACGAATCGAAATTTCACCTTGCTCACCTTGAGCAACTTCATTGCCATCATCATCTAAAATAGCAACTTCAGTCAGTGGCAATGGAATACCAATCGTACCGCTGAATTCCATTGATGCTGGAGGGTTTGCGGTTGCAACAGGTGAAGTTTCTGATAAACCATAACCTTCGATAATATTGGTACCTGTAACTTTCTTCCACGCTTCTGCAGTCGAAGGAAGCACTGCCATACCACCACCCATCGCCATTTTTAGCTTACTGTGGTCAAGTTGCTTGAACTCTTCATTGTTCACCAAAGCATTGAACAATGTGTTCACTGCTGGGAAGAATGAAGGTTGGTATTTACGTAATTCTTTCATTACCGCAGGTAGGTCACGCGGGTTAGGAATCAATACGTTTGCCTGACCTTTGTACATACCGTAAAGTGCACACACCATAAATGCAAAGATGTGATACAGCGGTAATGCACAGAAGATACGATCATCTGGCTGACCATCTTTCTGACCAAATTTACTTTGGAAAATACCATCACACTGCAACATATTTGACACAAGGTTACGATGGGTCAATTCTGCGCCTTTAGATACGCCAGTTGTACCACCGGTATACTGAAGTACAGCAGTATCACTTAAAGTTAAGTTTGGACGTTTGTAATTGTTTGCACTCACTTTAGACATTGCTGCATTAAAGCGAATATGACCTGGAATGTTCCAAGCTGGAATTTGTTTACGTACTGAACGTAATACAAAGTTAACCAATGTACCTTTCAGCGTACCAAGCATGTCACCCACAGATGCCACGATCACGTGTTTTACTGGGGTTTTACCAATAATCGCTTGGTAAACAGATGCAAAGTTTTCAATAATAACAAGAGCTTCTGTTCCAGAGTCATTCAATTGATGCTCAAGTTCACGAGAGGTATACAGTGGATTCACGTTGACCAATACCAGGCCAGCACGGAATACACCCAATGCGACAACAGGATATTGAAGAACGTTCGGCATCATGACTGCAACGCGTGAACCTTTGGCCAAACCTAAACTTTGCAAATAAGTTGCAAATTTACGACTAGCTTCATCAAGTTCTTTAAAAGTTAAGACTTTATCCATGAAGATAAAGGCATCTCTTGAGCCAAACTTCTGGAAATTACGCTCAAAAATATCGACCAATGAGGTATTTTCTGCGGGTAATTCTACAGTTTCTGGAATCCCTGTCTTTTGGTATTCAGCGAACCAAATCTTTTCCATAACGCCCAATTCTCCTGTCGTAATCCTTAATAATCCAACTGTTTTTTTTCAATATTAAGCGGTCATTATTTAACTTGTTTGTGCTTAATATTGCATCCATTTCACGAATAACAGCATATATAACGTATTTCGTTCCATGGATGCTAGTATTATCTTTGAATGAACAGTTTATTTGCTTTTTGATATCCACGTGGTAACAACACGCCTTTCGATGCACGTTTGCCCACATATTTTTGCAGATCGTCGGCTTTAAGCTTTAATTGTTGATTACCTGCAAGCACTTGAATTATTTCATCTAAATTCAAAGTTGTCATGGATACAATTTGATCTTTTGCCTCAAGTTGTATCAATTTATTACCTTTACCCTTATTTAGGACTGGTAATTCATCAAGTTCAACCAACAGCAAACGCCCCGCAGAACTGAGGAGTGCAAGATGTGTTGCATTCTCAATCGCCGTTAAATTCATAACTGCCGCCCCTTCGGACAAGCTAAGGAAGGCTTTACCCGCTTTGGCATTGGTATCTAGATTTTTCGCTTGGGTTTTAAAGCCATAGCCTTTACTACTCATGGCCAAGACTTCTGTTTCATCTTCAGCAATAAATACTTGTTTAAAGCCAACACCACTTGCAGGTGCAAGTTTAGAACTCAGAGGCTCACCTAAACCACGCGCGGATGGTAAAGTATTGATGCCCAAAGCATAGCTACGACCGGCATCATCTAAGACATAAACACGTTGATTTGATTTACCTTGTGCATGGCTGAGATATTGGTCACCTGCACGGAAATTTAAGTTCTCAGCGTCGACTTCATGACCTTTCGCCGAGCGAATCCAACCCGCTTCAGACAACACCACAGTCACAGGATCTGCAGGAAGCATATCTTGTTCATTAATCGCATGGGCTTCTGCACGTTTCACAATTGGAGAACGGCGGTCATCACCAAATTTCTTCGCATCTTCTTTCAGTTCATTAATGATCAAGGCTTTTAATGATTCAGGATTCGCCAATTGTTCACGAATAATGGCAGCTTTGGCTTCCAGTTCTTCTTGTTCACGGCGCATTTCCATTTCTTCAAGTTTTGCCAAATGACGTAACTTGAGTTCTAAAATGGCTTCGGCTTGAATTTCATCGATATTAAAATGCGTCATTAACACGGGTTTAGGCTGATCTTCTTCGCGAATAATACGAATCACTTCATCAATATTCAGATAGGCAATGATCAAGCCTGCAAGTATATGTAACCGTTTTTCAATTTTATTCAGATGATAAGTCAAACGACGTGTCACGGTATTTTTACGGATTTCGATCCATTCCAACAAAATACGGCGGATCGATTTCACTTGCGGACGACCGTCAGCGCCAATCATGTTCATATTGACACGATAGCTCGACTCTAAGTCAGTGGTTGCAAATAAATGACTCATCACCGATTCAGCATCAATACGATTCGAGCGCAGGACAATCACTAAACGTGTTGGGTTTTTATGATCTGACTCATCACGTAAGTCCGTGACCAATGGCAACTTCTTCGCCTGCATTTGATCTGCAATCTGCGTGATCACTTTTGAGCCTGAAACCTGATACGGCAGCTCCGTAATCACGATTTCATTTTTCTCAATGCTGTACACCGCACGAGTTCGATAACTACCGCGACCCGTGGTTTGTATTTTGAGTAATTCTTCTGGAGAGGTAATAATTTCCGCACGTGTAGGCAAATCAGGTGCAGGAATATATTCTGCGACTTTCTCATCAGTTAAGTTTGGATTGCGAATTAAGGCGATGGTGCCCTTCACCACTTCACGTAAGTTATGCGGTGGAATATCCGTTGCCATACCCACTGCAATACCCGTTGTGCCGTTGAGTAAAATATTTGGAACACGTGCCGGTAAATTCACTGGCTCTTTCATCGAACCATCAAAGTTATCCTGCCAATCACAGGTTCCTTGTCCTAACTCAGACAATAATAAATCACTATAAGCAGACAGTTTTGCTTCGGTATAACGCATCGCTGCGAAGGATTTCGGATCATCTGGTGAACCCCAGTTTCCCTGACCTTCAATAAATGGATAGCGATAACTAAACGGCTGCGCCATGAGTACCATAGCTTCATAACAAGCTAAGTCACCGTGAGGATGGTATTTACCCAGTACATCACCAACCGTACGTGCAGATTTTTTTGGCTTACCCGTTGGCTTTAACCCGAGTTCACTCATCGCATAGACGATACGACGCTGAACGGGTTTTAGACCATCACTGATATGTGGCAATGCACGATCCATAATCACGTACATGGCGTAGTTGAGATATGCTTGTTCGGTAAATTCTGCTACGGAACGGTTTTCTGTCGCATGATGCGCAAGGCTTGTCATAACAACCTGTAATCCTAAATTGTTCGTTCTTTATTGGGTTCTTATGCTATGTCGCAGGTGTCCCCTATACAAGGGGATGATCTAACACTCTGCGACAAATTGTGTCTTATGGCGTAAAAATATCCATTTTATTCACCATGATCAACTAAAAATTCAACAGTCTTTATAGACCGATGGATTCTAAAGTTTTGCCCTTGGTTTCTTCACCTAAAACCAAAATCACCACAGCAACTGCAATTAAGACTGCAGTAAACATCATAAAGACATAGCTAAAACCATGATCCATATCCATCATATGTGTCACAGCAAAAGGCGCGGCAATGCCCCCGATCCGACCAATGGCACCCGCCCAGCCCGAACCAAAGGCACGAATATTGGCCGGGTATTGTTCTGGTGTATAGGTGTAAAGTACGCCCCAAGCACCGAGATTAAAGAAGGACATTAAACAGCCCCAAATCACAATCTCTGTCACACTGCCAGACTGACCGAAGAAATATGCCGAAATGGCACACATCCCAATGAAGCCCGCCAACGTAGCTTTACGACCTAATTTTTCGACCAACCATGCAGCTGCAATATAACCCGGTAATTGTGCCAAAATCATGACCAAAACATATTCAAAGGATTGAACAATGGTGTAGCCTTCTTTAACCAATAAACTTGGCAACCACGTAAAAATACCGTAATAAGAAAAGACGATACCGAACCAAATGAGCCACAGCATTAAAGTACGACGTGCAAAAATGCCTGACCACAACTGTGAAAAACTGATGTTGTGCTTTTCTGCAACCGGTTTGACCTCAAAGATTTCAACAACTTCCACACCACATTTGGCTTCAATCTTTTTCACCAATGCATGTGCTTCATCAAAACGTCCACGGTTAATCAAATAAGGCACCGATTCAGGCACCATTTTCCAAATCACGATCGCATATAACGCAGGAATACCGCCAATCAGGAACGCTGCATGCCAACCAAAATCAGGAATAATAAAGCGTGAGACCAACGCTGCAACCAACCAGCCCAGTCCCCAAAAACTTTCTAGTAAGACAATAAAACGACCACGCACATGCGCCGGAATATATTCACTGACCAAAGTCACCGCGACTGGGAGTTGCCCCCCTAAACCTAAGCCGACAATAAAACGAAACACCAACAACCAAGTTAGATTAGGTGCAAACGCACATGCAGCGGTGGCTAAGCTATAAATCACCAATGTCCATGCAAAGACTGTTTTTCGGCCAAAGCGATCTGCCAGTCCTCCAGAAAACACCGCGCCAATCGCCATCCCAACAAAACCAATCGAGACCACCCAACTTTTATCATTTGGCGTCATGGCCCAATCTTCAGCCATTTTCGCTAAGATAAAAGAAATGAGCCCCGTATCCATGGCATCAAACATCCAGCCAAGGCCAATAACCCAAAGTAAAGTGTAGTGAAACTTACCGATGGGTAAGCGTTGTATACGTGAGACTAAGTCCATAACAAGATCTCTGAACTGGTGGAAGGATGAACACTGCTTTCCCAACAGGATGTATGATTTTGCGTTTTTTAGTATAGATCCATGCAAAAGACCGACCATTGATCCGTCTTTTCAGCATTTTAATGTGATGTTATAGCAACGCGGCTATGACAAATCTTTTGAAGATACCGACTGATCATCATCATCTTTATAAATAAATTTAGGCATTTCTAAGCCAAAGTAAATGGCGATCAGACGTAAGGTGAAACCGAAAATGAGCGTCGCAATGACGGTCAATTCTAGCGATAAGCCAATCTCAATGCAGAGCCAATAACAAATCACGGACACAAAAGAAATACTGGCATAAAGTTCACGACGGAACACCAGCGGGACATCGTTACAAAGGATGTCTCGTAAAATACCGCCAGAGACGCCCGTTAGTACCCCTGCTACCGCAGAAACCACAAAACCATGTCCCATTTCTAAAGCGATTTGACAGCCAATAATGGTAAAGCCAATGAGACCAAGGGCATCGAGAACTAAGAAGATATTACGAAGATGACGCATCCACTTTGCAATCAGGATGGTGACAAATGCAGCAAAGCAGGTCAGCATGAGGTATTCGGGATGCTTAACCCATGTCAGTGGATAGTGCCCAAGTAGCACATCACGAACCGAACCGCCCCCCAGTGCCGTGACACAGGCAATCAATGTTACCCCAAACCAGTCCATACTCCGCCGACCCGCAGACAATGCACCTGTCATTGCTTCTGCCGTGATTGCGATAATATAAATAACGGTAAGTAACATCGCCCTTCTTCCACTGAGGGTTGAGATGCGCGCTATTCTAAGCTAAATCTGCTCAAATGTTATAAAAATTGCGCACAACATTGTTTAAATTTTCGTCCAGAACCACAAATACAGGGCTGCTTCATGGTGATTTGCATCTCTGTGGTCGGATCAAGGAAATACCAGCGCTGCTCGAACTTCACAAAGTGTGAAATTTCATGATGTACCTGCGCTTGCTGCCCATCGTGATAATGGGCTTTAAATTCAACTTGAGCATGGTTTTTATCGAGTTTTTCTTGAGCCTGTACCACCTCAAGTTTTAACCACTGATTGGCCTGACTCCACGCTGCAATGGCACTGACATCCAAGGCTTGCTGCTGTCCAAACGCAGTTGTTTGTACAATATAATCAATCTTATGCAGTGCAAAAGCACTATAACGTGAACGCATCAACTGCTCTGCAGTCTGTGCATTTTCACACCCCGTATGTAAGGGCTGACAACAGCTACCATATTCACCTTTGCCACACGGACACTGGACTTGTGACATGTTTGTTTCCATAAAAAAATAGCCTGACAATGCAGGCTATTTTAACGGATCTTTCCACACAATTTTCATCAGTAGATCCGTATCGATTCAAATAAAAGAATGATACACGGTAAGGTCATCCGCAAGTGTTTGAGACAGGACTACTTCTAATCAAAAATGTTTTTGCAATGCTTTGAATAATTTGACGGTAGTGAACGAGTTTTGCGGATGACAATGGTTTTGGGTACTTTTGCCGAAACAAAAGTACCTCCAGCCGAAGGCTAATCCCTTTATTTAAACCCTAGATGTAAGACTCCGTCGAATAGACTTAAAAATCATTTTAAAAATGCGTAATTACTTTTACGTGCGTAACATCAGTGATCTATATAGATTACCCCCCGATACGCAACTTAATCTTCAGTTGGCATGGGAATGACATGCACTTTTTCGATCTTATGACCATCCATTGTGACCACTTCAAAGATGTGTTCATCCGCTTTGAATTTTTCACCATTGGCTGGTAAACGGCCCAAATGAAATAAGATATATCCGGACAATGTCGAATACTGTTCAGCATCATCCACCAAGTCACGACCCAACAATAAAGACACATGACGAATGTCAGTTGAGCCATCGAGTAACAATGAACCATCATCGAGACTTTCTGCTGCTGTCTCCGGTTCATCTTCATCGGGAAACTCACCAGCAATCGCTTCTAAGACATCAATTGGTGTTGCAATCCCTTCAATTGAACCGTATTCGTTCAACACCAAGGCCATTTGCAACGGCGCTTGACGCAGTTGTTCCATCACCATCAAGACTTGTGCATTTTCATGCACCACTACAGGCTCACGGAGATGCTTTTCAAAATCAAGTACGCCTGTTTCAATATAGTCATTCATGACTTTATGAGTCAGTACCGCACCCGCGATATTGTCTAACTCGCCGTGTGCCACAATCAAACGTGAATGCGTGGTACTGAGTAATTGAGCACGAATCGCCTCAGGCGCTTCATCCAAGTCAATCCATTCTAGTTCAGGACGAGGTGTCATCACTGACTTCACTGGACGTTCAGATAAACCCAGTACCCCTTGTACCATGACACTGTGGTAAACCCCGTTGTCTTCATCAAAGACTTCATCGGCAAAGGCACGTGTTGCAAGCACATCTTCATTTTCATTTTGATTGTCTGCAACATTTCTCCCACCAAGCATACGCATCACCGCTGAGGCTGTGCGATAACGTAAGTCTGTGGTTGTCACCATTTTTTCCTGATTATGACGCATGGTTTGGTTCAAAAACTCAATCAGTACGGAGAAACCAATGGCTGCATATAAGTAGCCTTTTGGAATATGGAAACCAAAGCCTTCGACTAAGAGCGAGAAACCGATCATCATCAAGAAACACAGGCACAGAATCACTACCGTTGGATGACGGTTCACGAAGTTCATCAGAGGCTTAGATGCCCACAGCATGATGCCGACAGCAATAATGACCGCAATCATCATGACTGACAGGTGTTTCACCATCCCGACAGCGGTAATCACGCTGTCGAGCGAGAACACAGCATCGAGCACCACAATCTGCACAATCACCATCCAAAACGTCGCATGCACAGGATTTTCTTCCTTGAGCATCGGCTTGTTTTCAAGACGTTCACGCAGTTCCATGGTGCCTTTAAATAGCAAGAACACCCCACCAAACAGTAAGATTAGGTCTCGACCGGAGAATGGATGGTCGAAAATATGGAACAGTGGATTGGTTAGAGTCACCACCCATGCAATTGAGGCCAGTAAGACCAATCGCATACACAGTGCAAGCAATAAGCCGACAATCCGTGCGGTATTACGCTGTTCTGGCGGTAATTTTTCCGCAAGAATCGCAATAAAAACCAGGTTATCGATACCTAAAACAATCTCAAGCACCACCAGTGTTAATAAACCCACCCATGCAGAAGGATCGGACATCCATTCAAAGATCATGGTTGTATCTCCTGAATGTTATTCACACGTAGATCATGCTGATTTGAAGATGAAATGCATTGGACATGCGCAAACGCTTTTAATGGCGTTCTTTCTAATATTTTGATGTGTGCTGAGTGACAACAACCACTACCCATGACGGTTCTTTAGCTTGAAATGAAGTTTTAAGTATAGCAAGTTAAGGTAAAAATTCACCCTTTTTTACCAAAGTACAATCTCAGTATGGAAGAATTTAAACCCAGTGATGACATTAAATTGTCATATTTAGCTGCCAATGTAGTGTCATAAAAAATAACATGCTAAGGTAAAATTAAAACGTAATGAATAGCGGATTAAAAATGACAGAAAAACGTGGTAATCCTTCTCCTGCTACAACACAACCTTTAATCGCACTGTATTGCGGCTCCCGCTCTGGGAACAATCCAATTTATCAAGAAAAAGCCATCGCGTTGGCGCAAGGCTTGGCTGAACATGGTTTTGGTCTGGTCTATGGTGGCGCCAGTATTGGCCTGATGGGTCAAGTCGCTGACGCTGTGGTCGAACATGGCGGCGAAGCCGTTGGCGTGATTCCTGAGTTTATGTTGGATTATGAAATTGCACATAATCATTTGACTGAACTACACGTCGTGCGCAGTATGCATGAGCGTAAAGCCATGATGGCAGAACGTGCAAGTGCCTTTGTTGCCCTGCCCGGTGGTCTCGGTACATTCGAAGAAATTCTAGAAATCGCCACTTGGGGACAGTTGAATCAACACCAAAAGCCGATGATGCTTTATAACGTCAATGGCTTCTATGATGCACTGATTGCACAATTAGACCATGCGGTCGCTGAAGGTTTCTTGCCGCCGCAGCATCGTGCCAAACTGATCGTATGTAATTCTTCGAAGCAGATCTTTAGTGCACTGAAAAATTTAGATTGCCCGAAAAATTTCGTGGTCTAACTGTATTTTGGATGTCAAAAAGGGGAATAAATCATTCCCCTTTTTTATTACTCGATGTCCTACTTCAAATCTATATCGTGCCGACTTAACCCGACACCACACGATAGAACCATGGCAAGGTTGTCGCTAAGAAAATACTCATCAATAAACCAAGCATCAATTTCATCGCATCTTTGCTGACATTTCGTGAAGTTCGATATTTATTCACTTCATGTAAATGCATGGACATGGCAAATTCACGTCCTGCAAGTAAGCCCAAGAACACCCAAGTGGTACTCATTGGAATATTACTCCACTCTTTGAACACCAATAAAATCAAGGCATACATAAAGTCGATAATGGTTGCCGAGCGGATATCAGCCACACCCGTTTTGGTGTCGATAATGCCCTGAATCGCCCCACCACGTTGGTACAAAATGATCCCAAGCAGTACGATAAACACCACAATTGCAAAAATCAGGAACTCCAGCGGCACCTGACGAGGGACGTAGACAAAAATATTGGCCAAATCCTGAATCAGCCACTGACTCCATAAAAATGCCGTCGAAACCCACTGTAGTCCCACCCAAATATTCGAGGGTGTTTCATCACGTGTTTTACTGAAATAAACCGAGATGCCTTTAATTACAAAACGATAAACAATAATTGCGACAACAAAAGCTACCGCATAACCCATCATGGACTTGGTTAACATCGAGCCGAGACTACTCGGAGAGAAAATCGTCAACACTAAGAATGTGGTGCTGACTGGGATTCCGTAGCGAGTCAAAATGATCAGTAAGATCGGTGGCACAATATAGAGCCACGTGACCCCTTCTGCGGGAAATGGAATCGTTTCTAAACGACCATAAGATGCATCCCCCACGCCAGAACTGTACCAACCATAAACCAATACAATGGCTAGAATACTGCTGACATAGATCCACAACAGCCACCAAGGGCGATGCGCATTGGATGAAATAAAGGTTCCCAATGTCTGTGGCACATCATTACCGACAATAGAATAGGCCGCGAGACAGAAGCCTATGACCATCAGAATTTCGATTGTCATAAAAACAAAACACCTTTGCCATAAAGAAAAAGCCCTCCAATAAATGAAGGACTTGAGCGCATTATGACAGTTTATCTGGCGTTCATACAATTTCGTGCCGTGCTTTTCTCGACACTAAAATAAAAACCTCAAATAAAACAATTGCTTTAAACTTTAATTATTTCAATTTAATCTGATAAACCGCCGTGCTACCGCTCACTTCATTTCCAACCACCAACAAAGGTTGAGCATTAGGTGAATCTTTGGCCGCAATAAAAATCAGACCTTCGGGCCCTAAATCGCCCTGCTTAGTTATATCGGTTTGCGCAATATCCCGTGTATTAAAATACTGAATAAATTTCGCCTGTTGCGGCAGTGTGATGTCATACACCATGATCCCACTGGCCCGCTCTAGCCCGATAAAGGCATAGGTTTTTTGACCAATTTTACCCAGTGTGATGCCTTCAGGTTCAGGGCCTTTATTGTCACTGCGGTCATCAAATTTAAAGGCTTCATGATTACTATTAAATTGGGCTGGAAACAATTCAGCAATTTTGCGTTCAAACTCACTGCCCGAATCCCAAACAATTTTTCGACTGATGGGATCGACAATACTGAACGAGCGCCCACCATAGGTATACAATTTGTCATAAACCAACTTACCGTCTTCCAATACAGGTTTTCCGGCAGTATCACGTTTAAAACCTTGCGTCCAACTGATGGTTAAACGGCCAATCTGTGCATCTTTGATCAAGTTATCCGCACAAATTTCTGTCGGCGCTGTGGTGGTACAAGCTTTAAAGACGCTCGGATCGAGTTTTGCACCAACGACACCAGGCACCAAATGACGTAAATGGGCTGCATAATCCCCTTTTGCATCAAAACCGGCTTTTTTAAACAGATGCTTAACTCGAATTTCTTCGGTATAGCCTTGGCTTAAATCATCGCCCGTAAAATACTGCGTTTCGTCTTTTAACCACTCTCGGGCATCGCCTTCATTGGCAGTGACCAAATAACTTTTTCCATCCGCTTGATAATGTGCAATGGCATCAGGCATATACATACCATACAGCTCAGGCCATGCCTGAATATTGATCATCCCTGCATCTTTTGCACAGCTCTCGACCTGACGGCCTACGCTGTCCGTCGCACCAACCACACAATCACGATCACTGCCATCGAGTGCATTTTCAGGCAAGCTGTGATCTTTATAGCCCATCGGAAAGATATCAATAAATTCCGCTTTCACTAGATCGAGCACGGCAATCGCATTGTTCTCTTGTAAGCTCACCCATGCCGTTTGACTATCTTGGCTCACCGCAATGTACTCAGGTTCTAGGTCTTGAGCCACACTCGTGGTTTGTACACCTTGCGTCTTCACATCGGCATATTGTGCGGTGTCGGGTCCAAAAATGCGAACGCCAGCATCAATTAGCTCTTGTTTACGAGCATTCCACGCACGGAAATCCACCAATTTCGCCGTTGGCTTTTCAATCTGAGTTAGATCAATAATACTGACTGAACCTTCAGGGTCGACTGCATAACCTTCATTTGGTTCGCCTTCATTAGCGACCAATACTTTTTTGCCATCTGGGCTAAAGGTCAGCATGTCTGGCAAAGCCCCAACTTCGACCTGACTGATAAAACTTAAATCTTGTGCTTTAAAAAAGGCCACGATGCCCGGCTGCGTTTTATCGGCCGCTTGCACCGCGAGTGCCACGATGCCATTGTGTACAGCAACGCTATTCACTTCAGAATCGGCCAAATATTTTTTAGCATCTAAAGATTGTAAATATGTAGGCTGTGCTGGTTGTTTTAAATCCAGTACATCAACCACACCAGCTTTGGCATTGACCACAAATACGCGCTGACTTTGAGCATCATAAGCAGGAATTTCTGCTGCACTCGCGCCAAAAATACCCGATTCATAACGCCCAATCTGTTCCAACACGATAGTGTTTGGCGTGACTTCTTCGACCACTGGAGGAGGTGTTTGCACTTGCGCATCATCATTGCTGTCATTACACGCCACTAGCCCCACAGACAACATGGCACACATCAGCGCCGAAATTTGTAGTTTCATGTTTTCATTCGTCTTTTATTAAAATATGACCAATTTATAAACATTAGGTTGCATAGAGATGAAACTTTCATTGCATTTTTCTTGCAATTTTTTGGCTCAATTATGCAAAGCTTTTACTACATCCGAATGGCAATATTCATTTAAACTGTTTAAAAATCTCAGCTTTATTGACTTATGAATAGCACGCCAACGCATCAGGCTTTACAACCCGAATTTAGACTTCTTGTGCTATTGGTCTCTATTGGCTTTTTTATGCAAGGGCTGGATACGACCATCGTCAATACAGCAATCCCAGCGATGGCAAGAAGTTTGGGCGAAGACCCGCTACAAATGCATAGTGTGGTCGTGGCCTATGTCTTGTCCGTTGCGGCGTGTATTCCTTTAAGTGGTTGGTTGGCCGATCGTTTTGGTGTACGAAATACGTATTTCACAGCCATTATTATTTTTACGTTAGCATCGCTAGGCTGCGGCATGGCCAATAGCCTGAATGAGCTGCTGGTTTATCGGGTAATTCAAGGTATAGGTGGCGCATTACTGCTGCCTGTTGGGCGTTTGGCGATGCTCAAAGTGATTCCTCGGACACAGTTTTTATCGGCTATGAGTCTGATGAGCCTTGCTGGTTTAATGGGCCCCTTAATTGGTCCTACCCTTGGCGGTTGGATGGTGGAAGTCGCAACATGGCATTGGATCTTTTTAATAAACATTCCAATGGGACTGTTAGGAGTACTTATTACCTTTAAAGCCATGCCCAATGTGACCGAACCGAGCGTACAACGCTTCGACTTTATGGGTTTTTTCTTATTGGTCATCGCCATGGTGGGTTTATCGTTAGGCATTGAAAACTTTGCTAGCCCGCATCTGCCGCTATGGTGGAGCCTGCTATTAGTCGCTGCGGGGATCATCGCCAGTTTGATCTATGCCTTTCATGCACATACCCACGCCAATGCGCTGTTTCGCAGTAAATTATTTCAAAATCGGATCTATGCCATCGGCATTATCGGCAACTTCTTTGCCCGCCTTGGCGGCAATGCCATGCCATTTTTGATTCCCTTAATGCTACAAGTGGCTTTTGGCTTTGAGCCATTTATCACAGGGTTATTGATGATACCGACTGTACTCGGCTCATTGGCATCTAAACCGATTATTCGTCAAATTATTCAACGCTTTGGCTATCGCAAAGTGTTATTGGTAAATACCTTCTTGGTCGGCGCTTGTATTTGCAGTTTTGCGCTCTCTACGGCTGAGACCCCCACGTGGTTACGTGCCTTACACTTTTTTATTTTTGGTATTTTAAATTCGCTGCAATTCGTTTCGATGAATACCTTAACCCTCAAAGATTTACCCCAACAAGATGCCAGCAGTGGCAACAGTTTCTTGTCGATGATTATGATGGTGTCGATGAGTATCGGTGTGGCTTTGGCTGGGACTTTAGTCAACGTGTTTACGGCCTATTATGGTGCTGCACAAATCGAAACAGCATTCCATAGCACCTTGATTTTACTCGGCTGCATTAACCTGATTACCGCAGCGATTTTTTGGCAGATTCCTAAACATGTGGATGTCTAAATCCGTGTCATCGGGCAAATCTATGACAGATCAGCCATTAAAGGGTTATGATAAAAGAGATACTTGGATACATTTTCATGCCTAAAAAAGCCAAATCACGTACCACAAAAAGTTCACTCAAAAAATACAGCCCGATTATTGCACTCAGCGCTATCAGCGGCGTCTTGGTGGTGGCAGGACTGGGTTATTTAGCCGTTATGCCGCATCGCCCTGCGTCTGCAGAAGAATATCCCGTAAAAGGCTTTGATGTTTCCCATCATCAAAAAGATATTCAATGGTCAAAAATTTCACCTAAAAAATACCAATTCGTTTATCTCAAAGCCACGGAAGGTGGTGATTTTAAAGATCGAAAATTTCAAGATAACTGGTTACAAGCGCGGGAAAATGGCTTTTTAGTTGGGGCCTATCATTTTTACCGTTTGTGCCGTGATGGCAAGATTCAAGCAGAAAATTTTATTGCTTCCGTGCCGAAAAAAGCCGATGCCCTTCCTCCCGTGATTGATTTGGAATATGACACCAACTGCATTAACACCTACAGCAAAGAGCAGTTACTCAAAGAAATCACTTATATGCATGATCGCTTGCACCGCCATTATGGCAAACAACCGATTTTTTATACCTCGAAGTCTTTTTATAATATTGTCTTAGCTGGCGAGTTTAAACAGACGCCGCTGTGGGTCCGTGAATATAAAGGCCCACCCGATCTAAAAAACAATCCGAAATGGCTGATTTGGCAACATACCAATCAAGGACAAATTCAAGGCATCTCGACCAGCGTCGATTTAAATGTATTTTCAGGTGATGCCAAGGCATGGACTGATTTTTTAGACAAAAATGGCGTTTCGCCGATCAAACCCCGTTGATTTATTCACCGACTCAGGACAACATCGAAGCAAATAATCCATGAAAACTGAGTCGCAGGATGCGTATTTTAAAAACTTTTCTTATTATATTTTCAGTCTTTATGATCCTCTCCATCGGGATATTGGCTTATTTGATCCAACCTTCAGGGACCTTGGCAGCGTTTAAAACGTGGCATTATCAACATCCCGCACAAAGCACTACAGATACTCACTCAGCGGCGCCCTATCACGTAAAGTTCTTTGGCGTTTCGACCTTACTGTTTGACGATGGCCAAGAGCAAGTCCTCATCGATGGCTTTTTTAGTCGGCCATCGCTCAGTCAGACCATATTCACTCAGATTCAAAGTGATCAGCCTTTATTACACAACTATATCGACCAATACGACTTAAAACGCACTCGTGCTATTTTCGTGACTCATTCACATTATGATCATGCGCTTGATATTCCAATGTTGGCCCACCAGCTCCCCAAGGCCATGATTGTCGGCTCTAAAAGCACCTTAAATATTGCACGGGCAATGCCAATCGCTGAATCACAATTACACGAAGTTCAAGCATGGCAGCCGATGCAAATCGGTAAATTCACCATTACTGCCATCCCCTCGCAACATACTCCGCCAACGGCCGTTAATGATGATTTGGGGGAAGAAATTTCGCAGCCACTGCAACTCCCTGCACATTTTAGTCAGTTTAAAGAAGGTGGATCATATGACTATCTCATCCAACATGGGCCGCATTACAGTTTAGTCAAAGCCAGTACAGGTGCTGTGCCCAAACAGTTGCAAAAACTAAAAGTCGATACTTTATTTCTAGGCATCGCCCAACTTTCCAAGCAAACGGCAGCGTTTCAACAGTAATATTTCAAAGAAACCTTAGCGACTCTTCAACCCAGCACCGTGATTCCAATTCATTGGGATAATTTTTTCAAACCACTGAATCCAGAGCTCGAATTTTTGCCCCGTTTTGCCGATGACACCCCTCAAAGTCTAAATCTATTAATACGCTCGGCAGCAGCTCAAAACACCAAGGTGGTTTTACTCAGTCAACCTGTGTCGTTCGAGTTAAAAAATTGAGGAAAGTGCTGGATTGACTGTGCGATACTGACATTCAATTTTTAGGCACTGATCTAACTAGGCATGAGGAAAATCATACATATCGACATGGATGCATTCTTTGCATCAGTAGAGCTGCGGGAACGTCCAGAACTCAAGCAGCTTCCTGTTGTTGTGTCTTCACATCACCCTCGTGCAGTCATCTGTGCCGCATCCTATCCTGCACGTGAGTTTGGTTTACGCTCTGCGATGTCGATGGCACAGGCCCGTAAACTCTGCCCACAGGTCGTGGTGATCGAACCTAATTTTGAAAAATATCGTGCTGTTTCGGCGCAAATTCATGCCATTTTTCAACGCTATACGTCGCTGATTGAGCCACTTTCTTTAGACGAAGCTTATTTGGACGTCACAGAAAATTTACAACACATTCCGAGCGCCACCGAAGTCGCTATGCGAATTCAGGCAGAGATTTTACAAAGCACTGGTTTAACTGCCTCCGCAGGTGTCGCGCCCAATAAATTTTTGGCTAAAGTCGCTTCTGATTGGAACAAACCCAATGGCATTTGTATTATCAAACCGTCTCAAGTTCTGCATTTCATCCATGACTTGGCACTGAAAAAAATTCCTGGTGTGGGAAAAGTGACTCAAGAAAAATTAAAAGCCATGCAACTCAATACATTAGGTGATTTACAACAAATAGAAGAAGCCGTTCTGATTCATCATTTCGGTAAATATGGACGACAACTCTATCTGTATGCACAAGGGATTGATGAGCGACCGGTCCAATCTAGCCGTGAGCGTCAGCAGATTTCCAAAGAAACCACTTTTGATGATGATCTCACCCTGAGCCAATGTCAGCCCTATTGGCCCAAACTGATTGACCAAGTTTGGTCTAGTTTAGAAAAAAAGCAGTTAAGCGCGCGCGGTGTATCGGCCAAATTAAAACTGAAGAATTTCCAAGTGCTACAGCACAGTAAAAGTTTTAAAACGTCACTGAATCATCGTGAAGACCTTGCGCAGGTATTGCAGCAATTACTGCATGAAATGCATATTTCTGAGGAAGATCAATTTCGTCTGATTGGCGTAGGGGTCTATCAATTAAGTGCGCAAAACCAAGAAACACAACTTTCGCTGCTCTAAAAACTTCAAGAAGATCGTATTTGCTTAAGATTTAGGCAGAAGAACAAAATTAAAGCAATTTGCTATTCACAAAGCCTAAAATTAGAGTACTCTATCAGCGCACTACATTATCCGTGTATGCGCTGAGATGCTGAAAATCACCTTTACTTTCAGCATGCTGTCCTGTGATTGGCGTGACGATCAAATCCGAATATTACAGGGCAACTCTGTTGTCAATCATGGAATACCCCGCTGTATGCCTTCTGCAAAATCTGCTCTAAACCCTCAAAATATTTCACAAAATCAAGAACAACGCGCTCGTAAAGCCGCATTAAGTAGCTTCATTGGTGCCGTAGTCGATTGGTACGATTTTTTACTTTATGGCATTGTTGCCGCACTCATTTTCAAAGATCAGTTTTTCCCCAGTATTGGCAACAATATGGGAACCTTGGCAGCCTTGGCGACCTTTGGCGTCGGCTTCCTGTTCCGCCCCTTAGGCGGCATTGTGTTTGGACATTTTGGTGACAAGCTGGGTCGGAAAAAAATGTTGGTGCTCACCGTCATCCTGATGGGGATTTCGACGGTCGGCATTGGTTTATTACCCAATTTTGCGGCCATCGGTTGGTGGGCCCCGATCCTGCTCGTGACACTTCGGGCAATACAAGGTTTTGCGGTCGGTGGAGAATGGGGCGGCGCTGCCCTGATGGCTGTAGAAAATGCCCCGAAAGGCAAAAAAGCCTTTTACAGCAGTGGTGTACAAATTGGCTATGGCGTCGGACTCGTTCTGGCAACAGGCGCTGTGTCGTTGATTATTGCCACTTTGGGTGAAGATGCTTTTGCTGATTGGGCATGGCGAATTCCCTTTATTGCCAGTATTATCTTGCTGGCTATCGCGATGTGGATTCGACGTGATCAAGACGAATCTCAAGAATTCGTCGACCATGTGGTCAAAGCTCGACAAACGCCGCAAAAATTACCGATTCTGCAAGCGATTAGCCAACACCCCAAAGCCTTTTTTTACATTATTGCGCTGCGCCTGACCGAGTTACTCACCATGTATTTGGTGACGAACTTTGCACTGAATTATTCCACCGCTCAATTGGGTATGGACAAGCAGTTCTTCCTCAATATCACCTTAATGGTTGGTGCAATTAGCTGCTTCAGCATTCCCCTCTTTGCGTGGCTAGCAGATCGATTTGATCATCGTAAGATGTGTGTGCTGGGTGGCTTAATTGGTGCGCTTTCTGCCTTTCCATTCTTCATGGCCCTTGATGCTCAAAATACTTGGCTGATTATTGTCGGTGCAATTTTCCTTGCCAATATTGCCCATGATATGGTGGTGAGTGTACACCAGCCGATTTTTACCTCCTTGTTTGGTACCGCCTATCGCTACAGTGGCGCAGGTGTCGGCTATCAAGTGGCCAGTATTATCGGTGGTGGCTTTACCCCAATGATTGCAGCAGCTTTGGTGATTTGGGGTGATGGTTCATGGCATTATGTGGCAATTTACCTTGCTGTCGGCTGTTTATTGACGGCCTTAGTTGCAGCTACAATGCCTAAAACTCAAGATTAAGTGACCTTTTTGCTTTCAGGATATTCCGCATGACCATCCAACGCCTGCATGTTTCAAAACGCTTCTCCGAAATCGCTATTTCCGGTCAATTGATCCATTTAGCAGGTCAATTGGCAACAGACCTTGATTTAGACATCAAAGGACAAACACAGCAAACATTTGAGATCATTGATCAATTTCTTGCAGATGCCGGTACAGATAAAAGCCAGATTATGTCAGTGACCATTTATCTGAAAGATATTGAACAGGATTATGCCGCATTCAATGAGGTATGGGATGCGTGGGTGTCAGACATTGAAGCATTACCCAGAACTTGTGTTGAAGCCAAATTATACGACCCGCGTGTACTGGTAGAATTAACCGTCGTAGCCGTTAAGCCTGAATAATCATTAAGCCTAAATAACCATTAAAAAAAAGCATGTCTAAAGACACGCTTTTTTTTGCAAAAGGCTTTGCTCTTTGAATCCCTAAGATCCAATAATTTTGATCTTTTTACGTTCCAAATCTGAATATAAATGATATTTTTTCAAATCATTAACCGGTACAAATGGCGCTTGTACACGCTGCTCATTTAAGAAATCTTCGCGTAATTGAACGTACTCAGGCACATCATCATAACGAATGACACGATAGCCCGCCAAAGCGAGCAAAGCATCTTGATATTGCGACTGCTGCATCCGTTTGAGTACCATTGGATCATCTAAAGCGACGATCGCTAAGATTTGGTGCTGTTCATCGAGGACGACAAAGTCCGCCACCATATTTCGATACTTGTTCCGCGTCCGATAATATTTCGTGGTCAACAGTGCATCAAAAGACACATGCGCAAGGATTGTATGCTTAGGCAAAATTTCTTTTAAACGCGTGTAGGTTAATTGCTCATTAATGTTGAAAATAGCACGTTGTTTCAATGCGCTATCTTGTTGCTTAGAATCACCTTCTAAACTTTTCCAAGCCATTATGAGCACACAGAAGAGTAAAATACTCCCTATTACTATGTATATAGTCATCTCATAATCCTTTATATTTCTTATATTTTTGGTTTTTGACATACTTCTTATGAATACGAAGTATACAACCAGTATTATTTTTTTAATTTCCTATTAAAAAAAATAACTCTAACTTTCACACAATACGTATTTAAACTGACAAAAAGTTGCAAACTTAAAGCGTCAAACATCACATGCCACTTCGTTCAGAGTAATAGCATCCATTGCTATATATTGATACTTTAGATCATTCGCTAAAACGACAGCAAGTGCATTTCCTCTCACTGTCTGACAATTCCGATAAGCTGTCAAATTTTGCTCGTATTTCATTGAGATAACCGACGCACATATGGCATTGAGCTTGTAACAACATATAAAAATGCAAACTGTCTGATGCTGCCGAGCATATCAGCCATAAAAAAAGACACCGAAGTGTCTTTTTTTATTTCATCATTTTAAGCGCGTGATTTAGGCTTCGATTTTCCTTTGGGTTTCGAACCGCCAAAAGGTTTTTTCGCTTCACCCGTTTCACGCGGCGGCAGACCAGTATGCTGCGTCAAAATTTGACCACGCTCAGGACGCTTCTTGGTATTTGAAGGACGCGATTGAGCAGCCTTCGTCCGATTACCTTGTTCGCCTGTACGTTTTTGTGAATCACCCGCAATGCTTGAGTTCTTTTTACGTGCAGATTGGTATTGGCCCTCAGCACTACCCGCAGGCTGATACGTCGGAATCAAATGCTGTTTTGAGTTCCCGATCAGATCCTGACGCCCCATTTCTTTGAGCGCTTCACGTAGCAATGGCCAGTTGTTTGGATCATGATAACGCAAGAAGGCTTTATGCAAACGGCGGCGTTTTTCACCTTTCACGATATCGACATTTTCGGTATAACGCGCCACTTTAGCCAGCGGGTTTTTACCGGTGTAATACATGGTCGTTGCAGTCGCCATTGGTGATGGATAGAAGGTTTGCACCTGATCGGCACGGAAACCATTCTTCTTCAGCCAAATCGCTAAGTTCATCATGTCATAGTCCGTCGTACCCGGATGCGCTGCAATAAAGTAAGGAATGAGATACTGCTCTTTCCCTGCTTCCTTACTGAAACGATCAAACATTTGTTTGAAACGGTCATAGGTCCCGATCCCCGGTTTCATCATCTTCGATAATGGACCTTTTTCGGTATGTTCAGGCGCAATCTTCAAGTAACCGCCGACGTGATGTGTCACCAATTCTTTGACATATTCTGGGTTTAACACCGCAAGGTCATAGCGTAAACCAGAACCGATCAGAATCTTTTTAATCCCCGGCAATGAACGTGCTTTACGGTATAACTGCGTTAAAGGTGCATGATCGGTATGTAAGTTTTGACATACACCCGGGAATACACACGACGGCTTACGACAGTTCTTTTCAATCTCAGGATCTTTACATGCCAAACGGTACATATTGGCCGTTGGGCCGCCTAAGTCAGAAATGATCCCGGTAAAGCCCGGTGCGGTATCACGAATTTTTTCAACTTCACGCAAAATCGATTCTTCAGAACGGTTTTGAATGATACGCCCTTCATGCTCTGTAATTGAGCAGAAGGTACAGCCGCCAAAACAGCCACGCATAATGTTCACAGAGAACTTAATCATGTCAAAGGCAGGAAAACGCGCTTCACCATACGCAGGATGTGGCAGACGTGCATACGGCAAGTCAAACACATAATCCATTTCTTCTGTAGTCAAAGGAATCGGCGGCGCATTCAGCCAAACATCACGTTCACCATGCTTTTGCACCATCGCGCGCGCATTGCCCGGATTGGTTTCCAAATGCAAAATACGGTTGGCATGTGCATACAGCACAGGATCATTCGCCACATCTTCATAGGCAGGTAAACGAATCACCGCCAATTCACGCGGCGGCAATTTATGCTTAATGGCTTTTGATGCAGGCTGCAGCTGCACGATTTGCGTATCGGCGTCTAAGTTATCGCCTTCACGAACAATCGGATTTGCTACCGCCTCTTTTTGGAAGCCTTGATATTGCGTAACGCTGTCTTTGCCTTTTTCGATTTCACAGCCTTCAAGGTCTTCGGTCATCACATAAGGATTAATGATCGGATCGACACGGCCAATCGCATCGACATCATTCGATGCGATTTCAACAAACTTCGCTTTTGAAGCCCTGTTATTTTTATTCACAATAAATGCTGTACCGCGGACATCCGTAATCTCTTGGATTTTTTCACCGCGGGCCAAACGATGCATAATTTCAGTGATCGAACGCTCACCGTTACCATACATTAATAAATCAGCTTTTGAGTCCATCAATACTGAACGGCGAACTTTGTCTGACCAATAATCATAATGTGCAATACGGCGCAGCGAGGCTTCAATACCGCCCAATAATACAGGCACATCTGGATAAGCTTCACGCACACGTTGGCAGTACACGGTTGCCGCACGGTCTGGGCGTTTATTCGGTTGATTATCAGGAGAATACGCATCATCTGAACGGATTTTACGGTCAGCCGTATAACGGTTGATCATTGAATCCATGTTACCGGCAGTCACGCCCCAAGCGATATTCGGCTTACCTAACACACGGAACGCTTCTACATTGGTCCAGTCTGGCTGAGCAATAATCCCGACACGGAAACCCTGCGCTTCAAGGGTTCGACCGATGATGCCTGAACAGAATGACGGATGATCGATATACGCATCACCGCAAACCAAAATAAAGTCGCAGCTGTCCCAACCGAGTTGATCCATTTCTTCGCGTGACATCGGCAAAAATGGCGCAGGGTCAAAACAAGACGCCCAATATTTGTCGTAATCAAACAACGCTTTTGGCGCAGTCTGCATAGTATAAGCAGTAGACATGGCTAGCAATTCTCGGCTGGCAGATGGAATGATCTGAAAAAAGATCAAAGAAGATGAAAGCCGATCATTTTACCATGAATTCCATTCATCATGCTTGATTATAATTTATACAACAGCTACAGAATCATTGAATTGTTTTATATAGACATCAGATGTAATCGTGCTGTAGCACGACTATAAAACAAGATTTAAATAAATCATTTGTAACTTTGCTTTAGTTTAAATCAACCTAGAATGTGCCATGAGTTATCGCATTTTTATTCAACATTAAAGCCTGCGCCTGTTGAAATTGAATGTGCATTTCAGGTAAATATTTTTCAATATAAATCTTACGCTTATCTATACTGTCTTGAGTCATTAATGGTTTTACATCAAGCATTTGACGGCGTGTCGTTTCCTGCTGATATTTCTGCCAAAAACTCAATGCTGCATTTGGATCAAAACCCGCTTTCGACATCAGATCAAGTGCAAGGACATCTGCTTCCAGTTCAAATTTTGAAACTTTAGGCAAAAAAACAGCTTGCCCAGTCACACTACTGGCCGCAGTAGCAAGCGCGCCGATACCTGCAGTTGAAGAAATCATCGCCACCTGACTAGCAAACAGCAAGGAAATCTTCTCACGATGATGATCACGCAATGCATGTGCCATTTCATGCGCCATCACAAATGCCAATTCATCTTCAGTCAGCTTTAGACTCCAATACAAACCCGTGTTAATAACAATTTTCCCACTCGGGAAACCATGTGCATTTAAATCTTTATTGAGATTCCCACTGACTTGCCAATCCCATTGACTCGAACCATGGCGGTAAAACTCCGCATTTTGCTTGAGTTTATTTAAAATTTGATCCAATTTCGGATCTATGATCAAAAGTTGCTTGTCTTTCGCTTGATGAATAAATTGTTGATAGGTTCTATCCGCCTGTTTAGTTAATAACTTTTGAGGAACGATAAAAAACTGTTTTCGCTCTGCGCCTGCTGTCCCTAAATTCGTGGTACTTGTACAAGCTGAGATTAAGATAAAAACTAAAGCCATCATTAAAATAGTTATATTTTTCATAATCACCTTCAGTTTAAAACCAATGATGATCTATATATAATTCTAACCAAAAATAAATGCAAAAACATTCAAAAAATAAAAATAAACATTTAATAGAGTTCTTTCATAAATCATTTTTTATTCAGCTCCATGTTATAGATTCCAGCAATTAAATTGAATCTTAAACCTAGTCTTTTACCTCGATTACGATATCGTTCGGCAATGATTTTGAAAGTTTTCAAACTGCCGAATACATGTTCAATCCCAATTCTTCTTTTATTGATTTCTTGATTGTAAACTTTTAGCTCGGGATCTAGTTTGCAGCGTCTCTTTGCTTTTAGAGGCAATAAGCTATTTGGATACATTGCATAGATACCTTGATAGCCTTTATCTGCAAGAATAAAAGCACCTTTAGGAATATGATTCAAATTACGTTTGAAAAGCTCGAAATCATGTACAGCACCACGACTCGTACATAAACTCAGAACTTGCTGTGTTCTATAATGGATAATGGCTTGAACTTTAAAAGTATGTGCTTTCTTCTTGCCACTATAGCTTTTATTCTGTTTTTTTAGGTCTTTGTATTGGAATTTCTGTGGCATCTACGATCACCACATTCCAGTCGATACCTTCGCCTTCAGGCAAACTTTTGGGTAAATTAAATAGATTAGACTTGATCAGGCAATCTTCTACGTGGCGGACAATTCTTGAAGCAGTAGGCTCTGACACGCCAAAACTCGTTGCGACATGAAACAATGTTCGGTATTCACGCCAATAGCTTAAGCATAGAAGAATTTGATCTTCTACACTTAACTTTGATGGTCTACCTTTAGCAGGCACCAGCATTTTTAGCTGTTCAACCATTAAATCAAAGGTTGACCATGAGATGCCTGTGTATCGCTTGAACTGAGGATCAGAAAGCTTGTTTGAATCGATGTATTTCATCCGCAGATTATGCACGAATGCTAAGAAATCCGGAGTGCAAATATTAACCAAAAAGAAGATCGTTTTTTGATTTATGAAAGAGATCTAATTATTTAAAAATATATTAAATTTTAAAAATGATAACCAAAAATAATTTATTTATAATATTGTGATGTATTTCATTATTATGAGGCACCTTTTAAAAGGCATATTAGACCAAAGTTGTATAATCATAAAAATAGTAAACTTAGCCATTTTTATAGCGTTATTTATAATAAAAATAGATGTAAAACGAATATTTAATAATAGCTTATTCACATATTTCTATCTTTATTTATTCAATTGTATTGCTAAAAATAAACCAATCATCAAGATAACAGCAATAAAGCTCGTCAACCCAATCCAACCAGAAATTTCCCAAACCAAACCACTACTGCTACCCAAAATACTAGAACCTAAGTAATAGCAAAATAAATATAAAGATGAACCTACGGCACGGTATTGCAGGGATTGAACTGATACCCAACTACTTGCCGTGGAATGCGCTGCAAAAAAAGCAAAAGTGAATACAATCAGCCCCAAAATGACTGACCAAAATGCCGGAATGAGCATGATCAATAGCCCCAACAACATCATGATCAGCATCGAAGGTAAAACTTTTGCCCGGCCAAAGCGTTTCCCCCAACTTGCAGCCCGAGGTGAACTATATATTCCTGCCAAATATGCTATGGAGATTAGTCCAATCCATGTTTGAGAAAGTTGATAAGGTTCTTCTAATAGGTGGTAGCTCATATAGTTAAATATAGAGACAAAACATCCCATGAGGATAAAGCCTTGAAGGAATAAAATTCTCAGCTTTGGATCTGCTAAATTTTTAACGAAAGATTCATAAAATCGGTTGAAACGAATGGGATAAGCTTGAAAATATTGAGATGCTGGAAGTAATAAAAAGAATGCTGTGGCTATACATAGGTTAATGATGCCGATAATCATCATGGCATTTTGCCAACTAATATAGTCAATCAATACCCTTGCAATGAGACGACCACCCATTCCGCCAATAGCGGTACCTGAAATATACAGGCCCATTGCAAAGCCTATATCTTTTTGCGCAATTTCTTCACCTATATAAGTCATTGCAACTGCAGCAACGCCACTCACACTTAATCCGATCAGCACGCGATTCAATAAAAATATTTCCCAAAGTGCAAATATGGAACTGATAATTGAAAGTGACGCCGCCAAAAATAAAGCAGTGACCATCACAGGCTTGCGGCCGAATCGATCTGAAATCAAACCGGTGAAAAGCAGCCCTATTGCTAAGGCAATGGTAGAAAAAGATAAAGGAAAACTGCTATGTGTCGGACTGACATGAAAATAATCCGCAAAGATGGGCATCATCGGTTGTACACAATACAACGATGAAAAAATTGCGAAGCCAGCTAAAAATAAAGAAAATAAAATGGCATGAAATGGCCGTGTGCCATATTCAATATATGGAGAATTTGAGGCTAAATCAGACATGAGCTTTCCATCAACGACAAGGATAGTATACGCCTTTCTGCCTTTAATTTAAAAATCACATAAAAATGAATGAAGAATTCTTTATTTTCTCCCCATTCCCTCCCTTTTCATCACACATAAAAAAACACCCCCTGGACTAGTCAGGGGGTGTTTCGAATAATGAGCTGGCGATGACTTACTCTCACATGGGTAACCCCACACTACCATCAGCGCTAAGAGGTTTCACTTCTGAGTTCGGGAAGGGATCAGGTGGTTCACTCTTGCTATTGTCGCCAGCACAACTGTTATGGATACTTGCTTAGTCTAATCTCAGAGCAGTGCTCTTCGTGCTAAGTTTTCTACCAAATGAGTTATTAACAGAAGTACTTGAGTTAATTTAAGGTGTTCATTTTATCTAGCTTTTCAACTAAATCAAGTTTGATTGATTATATGTGAATCAATTGATGCTATTTATACAACTGTTTGGGTGTTGTATAGTCAAGCCTCACGAGCAATTAGTATTGGTCAGCTTCATGCGTCACCGCACTTCCACATCCAACCTATCAACGTCGTAGTCTTCAACGGCTCTTTAGTGGACA
>NZ_VOYQ01000095.1:0-2359 GCF_013420195.1 Acinetobacter sp. YH01024 | reverse complement strand
GATTCCACCTAGAAAAAATGCGAAACCATGGAAAGATACAAAGATCAGCTCGCTAGCGCGAAATGAATTACTTCGAACAGTTAAACGTTTAGGCAGGACATTATGGAAAAAATGGTCCGGCTATCATCGCCGCAGTTTGGTGGAAACCAAGATGCATTGCATCAAATTATTAGGTGATAAATTAATGGCAAGAAGCTTTTCTAGTCAGGTGAATGAAATTCATGCACGTGTAGCAGTCCTCAACAGATTTACGGAATTAGGTCGACCACTTACCCAAGTTACGCCTTAAATTTGGCTCAATTAGGGGGCTTTGTATTTCAAATCTTTGTGCAACAAAGCCGTTATAAATTGGCTCTGTTGCACAAGCAGCGCCAATAAATTATTTTGTGTTTTTTTATTATCTAATCAAATGAATATACTCATGCTTCAGCAATTTTAGGCAGAATTATTGATTTTATGTCATTTAAATCTTATTCATTACAAAATTCTGCCCAATCAGCCATTAAGCCTTTTCGTTTTTCAAAATATGCTCCACGTAAGTCAGCAGCTTCTACCTCATCTGGTAGTTTATGTACGAGTGCATTCTCATAGATTTTACGTGGGTAATCGGTTTTATCAGCAGCAAAATTACTTGGAATTGGTCCCTTTTCTGCTTGCTCACCTTGTGGAATCTGATCGAGTAAATCACCAAGTACCTGTGAATCACTGACATTGTTTGTCGTGAGCTGAACTGCCCGTATTTGCAAGGTTTCAGCATCAATACCAATGTGGAGTTTACGCCATTGGCGAAGATATTCGGGCTGATGCTTTTTACGTTTCCATTCACCTTCACCTAAAAACTTTAATCCCGTGGAATCGACAAGTAGATGGAGCCTATCATTACTTTTTTGATAGCTAATTTAAATATCAATATGTTTTTGTCTTCTACAAAGCGTAGTGTAATCTGGAGCTGTCCAATCTAATCCGCAAAGTTTAATTAAGCTTTGAGCAAAGCCAGTAACCATGCGTAGAGTGAGTCTAAATAGAGATTTGATCATCAAACATCATTGAATCGCTATGTCGGAGTAGGTTTGACTTCGACCTTGTTTGCCTTGTGGTTGTACATATCATTGTGTTTTTGGATCGAACCAAATGGCAATATTCCCACGATTAATGAGAGCTCGGTTATATGCGGGCCAATTGGTTGTGCGATAGATTTTGTGTGTAGGCTTCTTCATTTGGAAATTATATTGCTGAATAAGCCCTTAAGAACAGCTTTGTGCAACAAAGCCCAATCGAATTAGACGGCATTCTGCAAATGGCTGGTTAAGCCCTGAAGCTTTTGAACAGAATTATTTTAAGAATTTAGAGGGATCGATTGTCCATGATACTGTCTAGGATCTGAATAAATTTAAATCCCCAATACAACTTGATATGGTTTAAATCCATCAAGCACAGCCTCAGAAACTAATTGGATAAATGCTTCAGTTTTACCATAAGCCATCCATTGATCTAAAGCTTCATAGTAAGCCAAACGATTTTCTACTGTAATCACACAAGGCGGATATCCAGCTTTAAGTAATTCGAGATTCATCAATAAGCGTGATGTACGACCATTCCCATCAATAAATGGATGAATGCCTACAAAGTCTGCATGTACTTTAGCTGCACGTTCAATAGGATGTAGCTTATGTGCCTCAGTATTGTACCAATCGACAAGCTGAGCCATTTTATCATTCAACAGTGTATAGTCGGGTGGGTTAGTCGTAGCACCTGAAATCAACACGTTTTGTTGGCGATAACGTCCTGCATTGTCATCATCGATATTTTTTAGAATGAGTCGATGGATGTTGCGAATTTGCCATTCAGAAAATGGTTCTTCTTTTCGAATAATATCTTCAACGTAATAAATAGCGTTTCTATGGTTAATTGCCTCGAAGTGTTCTCTTAATGCCTTCCCACCGACAGTTATGCCTTCTAACACGACTTTTGTTTCTAGCAATGTAAGTGTATTGCCTTCAATTGCATTCGAATGATAGGTCCAGCGAACAATAAGATCTTCTTGTAGATTTTTTACAATTGCAGGAGAAAGAGGACGATGCTGATCTAATTTTGTTTTTAAGGCATCTATATTGTCAAACATAACTTTCACCCTGAAGTTGTACTCTTGAATGATACATGAAAAAAACAAATATAAAAAAGTAATGTTATAACATATCTTTTAATATTGAATGCATACGTGTTAAAATCGGGACACCATTTCAAATCCTGTTAATGGATTTGAACAAAATAAATTTTGTGATTCAATGCGCTAAATCTAATTTGGGTAAAAAGTGGGTACAGGTAAAACGCTATTGACTTTATGGTTCACTAAATCAAT
>NZ_VOYQ01000094.1:0-2452 GCF_013420195.1 Acinetobacter sp. YH01024 | reverse complement strand
AAAAACAGCGAGAAGCCAAGGCTAACTCACTGTTTTTTTTCACAAATTACAAACTTTCTGCAAGAATAGGTTTTGCACCTTTTCGAACATAAAAAACAACATTACGACCGATAGCCATAGCACCGCAAGAGATGCTAATAACCTGATTTTTGAATGGTTCAAACAGTCGAGAATCCTCAACTGTTAGGTCAACAAGTTCGTGTTTAATTTCCCCGTTTGGGAGTTCCAACGAACCAAGAATTTGCACCTTGTCACGCGCTTCATATTCTTTGCCGTCTTTACCTTTACCACCATCCAAACGGAAAGCATTTATCAAAGTTCCTTGTAGATTAATCATTGTCTAAGCTCCCAGAACCATCGTGCTCAATTGATTCGAGGACTTTGGAAACTTCTTCAAGAATAGAGCGACGAATTTTTTCATCACCATGATCAAGCTGTTCAAATACCTGATCTAAAGCAATTTCAATTAGGGAGTTAAGAACTTTATTTCGAGGTTCTCCCATATGGTTACGAAGTCCTTCCAGTCGTGCAAAGTTCCATCGGGCCATACGGAAAGGAACTTGATGGTAAACACCAATACTTTCAGTTTTTGCCGTCTTGTTTACTTCTGCCATGAATAATTGGAAGTTTGTTGGTTCATCAATTTGCATATTCTCACCTGATTTTTCATATATAGGAATGTGATTCACAATGAATCATAAACCAAACAAAATAAAAATCAAATAGAATCTTGTCGCAACCCTGCGGGATTGCTAAAAACTCCCGCTTGGAAATCCAAGGGGAGCTTGTAATCAGGGAAGGAAGGTTTTGAAATTCAGATGGTGTCAGTTCGGGCGCACTCCGCGCCCTCTGCTACTGGAGAGGGAGAGCCATAGACTGCATTTCTGACAAAGTAATCTTTTCAGATTGCCACAGCTCAATAATGAGCTTGTCATAAATCTTCCGAAGTTCGAAAGATTGAAGATCATCAGTACAGTTATCAATACGGTGTTTCAATTCTAATAATTCATTCATTTCTATAATCCTATTTTTGGGAGCACTGCCGTTGGATGAAATCCAATGGTAAAGTGCGCCCTTTGGGGTTAAGGGGTCGAACCCCTTACAAGTCCTGTGGCTACAGGGTAGGCTTGCTTATTACGGATTGCTGATGATGATGACCGATCCATAGGTCGGCACATCACAGCAAACCGATTGAAGCGCCCGCGCTATATCGCTCATGCGTCGGCGTCGAAGCTCCTACTCCTCTGCGCGCTCTCCCGCCTGCGCTTCTCTTGGTTTTACGTCTTTTGTTATTTCTAGGTTGTAATAAGAGCGTTTTTCACCAAATACGAAACGATAGAGCATTTCCATATAGGGCAGCTCCTCCAGTGGCATTTCGTCAGTTAATTTTTCAGGAAGTTTTACGCCATACATAGAACCAAATGAACCTGTTAGCCGTTTACCTTTGAGGGTCAAAAAGGCCCCCCAAGTGTTCTCCAGTGATAGATCGCTAAACTTGAGAGCGTACTTACAAACCTCTGCAACAGCTTTGCTATAACCGTGTTCTTTAGTTTTTTTAACTCTGCGAATGTCAACGATATAAGAATCCAGGGTAATGTCGTGCCAAGTTTCAGCAAGTTCTTCCTGGTCTATCCATTCATTGAGTAAAGCAAAAATATGAATATGCGGATGCCATTCTTTGGTCTTTTCGTTATAGGTATATTCAGTTGTATAGAAACCGCCATCAATCTTACAAAACTGATTAAAGCCACGGCCTTTTTTTCTATAATCGCGATAACGGTCTAAAAGAGTCCTAAATGAGCGTATAAGGTGCTCATAGCGTTCCTGTAGGTCTTCACCATTCTTTACAGTAAAAGTGATTAATACGGGCTTTAAACGCGGATTCTGACGCATTAATTCTTCAATACGCTGAATATAGCGATTCATTGACTTAGCAGCCCTTGCACCGGCACACATTGGGCAAAGTAAATGCTGTGAACAGTAATGAGCTTTTTGTAGTTTGATTTGATCAAGTGTGTAGTAATTACGGAACAGCAGGAATTGACCACATCCCTTTAATTTGGATGCAGCCTTAAGAGCCTTATTGGATAGATCATTTTCACCCTCAGATTTGAAATCAACTTGCGTCCACAAATATTGTTCTTGTAGTTTCGCTCTATGTTTCAAAAGTCCAAAACGTGATATTCTATCCCTGTGTTGATCTGCCTTAGCAGATTGCAAAGCCTGTAATTCTCCACCCGCCAAAGTGTCCGAATTATGGGCTTTTTTATTGTCTTTTTTAGTCAATTTTTGTCCCCGAGTTAATCAATAGTATCAAGAGAAAGAAAAAACAGCGAGAAGCCAAGGCTAACTCACTGTTTTTTTTCACAAATTACAAACTTTCTGCAAGAATAGGTTTTGCACCTTTTCGAACATAAAAAACAACATTACGACCGATAGCCATAGCACCGCA
>NZ_VOYQ01000093.1:0-2575 GCF_013420195.1 Acinetobacter sp. YH01024 | reverse complement strand
GTAAGCGTCCGCTGAACACACCTTCTGAATTCATCCTATAAGCCTTAATTTAGTCCCCACTTAGAAACAAGTGGGGACTAAAATTTATGACTACAAATCATCAGACATCCATCGCATCTCTTGCGAAAAAACGAAGAACATACAGTGCTGAATTTAAACAGCAGATCGTTCAGGCTTGTAAAGCACCGGACGTTTCAATTGCTTCAGTCGCTTTGCAACATGGATTGAATACAAATCTTGTATCCAAATGGATTCGCTTAATTGATGCTAAGCCAGGGAGTGATCGCTCACCACTACCGAATAAACCTGCATTTATTGCCTTATCTTGCTCTGCACCATTAGATCCTACTCCTACTGACATGTTAAAAGTTCAAATTACTTTACCCCACTCAAAAGCAGAAATTGGCTTGAAATGGCAAGTATCAGAAATACCTGCCTTGGCAGAATTACTCAAGGTGCTGGCAACATGATCCGTATCGATGAAATCTGGCTTTCTACCCAACCTCTGGATATGCGAGCAGGGATGGATACTGTCATGGCTCAGGTGGTGAGAGCCTTTGGCTACATTAAACCGCATTGTGCTTACCTGTTCTGTAATAAACGTGGCCATCGCATGAAAGTGCTGGTACATGATGGACTGGGCATCTGGCTGTGTGCCCGGCGGCTGGAACAGGGAAAATTCCACTGGGCTAAAGTTCACCAGGGTGAAAGCGTAGCTCTCAACCCGGAACAGTTACAGGCATTAATCCAGGGTTTGCCTTGGCAGCGCATTGGACGACAGCAGGTGGTCACGATGCTCTAAACCAAGCTCGGCTATTCTGCCATCCTCCAAACGTTCTATTTCATTCTTCTCATGACCTCAGGCATACTGCGGTCATGAATACGCTGCCAGATTTAAGCCAACTGACCCATGAACAACTGCTGGAATTCACCCGGCAGTTGGCGATGCAGCATCAACAACTCGCAGAAGATAAACAACAATTAGATGCTCAAGTCCAACATCTGGAAGTATCAAATCAACAATTAGATGCCAAAGTTCAACATCTTGAAGTCACCAATCAGCAATTAGATTCTAAAGTTCAGCATCTTTCTATTCTCAATCAAAAATACGAGCATGAACTGGCGCTGTTTAAACAGCACAAATTCGGTAGTAAAAACGAACATCTCACCGCAAAACAAATCCATCTGTGGGATGAGGCGGTCGAAGAAGATATCGCAGCCGTCGATCTGGAACTGGAGCGGCTAAATGCAGATAAAACTGATGCAGCAACACAGAAAGCCACAGTCAACAAACCTAAACGTCGACTGCTACCCGATCATCTACACACCATCCGTATTGAGCATGAACCTGCATCAACCCAATGCAGTTGTGGCTGCCAGTTACGTCGTATCGGCGAAGATATCAGTGAAAAACTGCATTTCAGACCGGCACAGTTCTATAAGGAACAGCATGTACGTGGCAAATGGGTCTGTGATCAGTGCGACACCCTGACTCAGCAAGCGATGCCCGCCTATGTGATTGATAAAGGTATTGCCAGTCCTGAACTGCTCAGCCATGTGCTGGTATCGAAGTATGCCGATCATTTGCCGCTGTACCGTCAGCGCCTGATCTATCAGCGGGCTGGCATTGATCTGTCCAGATCCACGTTATCTGACTGGATTGGTCGCTGCGGTGTGGAACTGGAACCTCTGGCCAATGCCTTAAAACAGGTGGTGCTGCAACAGCGGGTGATCCATGCCGATGAAACGCCGGTCACCATCATGCGGATGGGTGAGAATGATAAAAAACCGAAGAAAGGTTATGTCTGGGCCTATGCCACTACACAGTACAATCCAGTTCAAGCCGTGATCTATGACTTTCAGGATAGTCGTTCAGGTCAGCATGCTGAAGCGTTCCTGAAAGACTGGCAGGGCCATCTGGTCTGTGATGATTACAGCGGTTATAAAGCACGCTTTAAATCAGGTCAGGTCATTGAGGTGGGCTGCATGGCGCATGCGCGTCGTAAATTCCATGAACTGCATGTGACCAAAAAAAGTCAGGTCGCTGAACAGGCATTAGTGCTGATTCAGAAACTGTATGCCATAGAAGCAGAACTCAGGAAAAAGACCGATGGTACAGCAGAACAGCGCCGCGAATACCGACAACAGCATAGTCAACCGGTGATGCAACAACTGTATGAATGGCTCAACCAACATCAACTGACTGTGCCATCGAGTTCTCCAACCGCCAAGGCGATCAATTACACTCTGAAGCGTTGGCCAGCTTTAAGCCGCTATCTGGATGATGGCAATCTACCGATTTGCAATAACTGGGTGGAAAACCAGATGCGCCCCTGGGCGTTGGGACGTAAGAACTGGTTATTTGCAGGTTCGCTGCGCAGCGGTCAGCGAGCAGCCAATATTATGACATTAATCCAGTCAGCAAAACTGAATGGGCTGGATCCCTATGCCTATTTAAGTGATGTGCTGAAAAGGTTGCCGACACATAAAGTGACTCAGATTGAAGAATTGCTACCACACCGCTGGAAACCTAAATCGAATTAAAAAATAGGCATGGGGTTCAGCGGACGCTTAC
>NZ_VOYQ01000092.1:0-2729 GCF_013420195.1 Acinetobacter sp. YH01024 | reverse complement strand
GTACCAGCGTACGGCCCACAGAATGATGTCACGCTGAAAATGCCGGCCTTTGAATGGGTTCATGTGCAGCTCCATCAGCAAAAGGGGATGATAAGTTTATCACCACCGACTATTTGCAACAGTGCCCAAAAAAGTTCGTGGTGGAGAAAAGATAAGCTATGCAAGGCTTTAGGAGACGTGGTTTTTCAGGATGACGAAGAACGATTCGGCGCTAGGTGCAACATAGGTGCATCGCACGAGCGCTAGGAACGGCGAAAAAAGGCGGACGTGGCGAAATCGGTAGACGCAGCAGACTTTAAAATTGGAGTGCCCGCGGGGAAATCCGCGGAGTAGAACCGCTCAAAGTCGGGGAACGCTAACGGGCAATACCCTAAGCCAATCCCGAGCCAAGCCCCTTCGGGGGAAGGTGTAGAGACTGGACGGGCGGCGCCTAAAGCCTTCGGGCAATGGCGAAGGGACAGTCCAGACCACGAACGTCATCAGACGGCGGCGAAAGTCGAGGTGGTACGAAAATCTGCTTCTCTGTGAGAGTACGGGTTCGAGTCCCGTCGTCCGCACCACAAAGCCAAACATCCCTGCGATGATCGACCTCTGGGCGTTTGGTCGTGAGCCCGCCACCCTCGCGCTACGCTTTGCGCAGGCGTCGAAGGCGATCAGGTGCGCCCATCGATTCCGTCGAGCACCATCGCTGCGAGTTCATCGCTGGTGTGTGCACCACTATCGAGAACACGGGTTGTGCATGGAAGCCGTTCCCTTGCGGCCAAGCATCGGGCGACATTCGCTAATCGCCACTCTCGAATCTCCGCATTTCGATTCGGGTCAGGATGCATGGTCTGGTTCGCGATCCGGTGACGCAATAGGTCCTCGTTGAGCGTCAGAAAGATGTGCAGCAGCTGATCGTCGATCCGCCTTACCCCGTCGAGTATCTCAGTCAGATAGTCCGGGTGCACGAGCGTCATTGGGATGATGATGTCCTGCGAGTAATTCCTTCGAATCTCCCTGACCGCCGCGATCGTAAGTCCCCTCCACAAGGGGAGATCCTGATAGTCTCCGCTCGCTGGCATGGGGACCGTTTCTTTCACCACGAACCCGATTTCCTCGGGGTCAAAGATCAGCGATTTGGAACGCCGATCGCGCAGCCGCTTAGCGAGCGTCGTCTTTCCGGCGCCGAAAGGTCCGTTGATCCAGATTATCATTGTCGACGGCCTCTAACCTGAAGGCTCGCAAGAGCGCTCGACGGCCTCGTGCGGAGGCACGATCGGAGTGGTTCCGAAATGCTTCTCAAGATAGGTGACGCCGAACGTCACGATGTCCTGCGCGTCGAACAGGTAGCACTGAGCAAAGCCCACGACACCTTCTCGATGGCGACCGAGCTTCACGTAAGCATTTGCTATAGTTTCAACCGCATCCGGCTTTCCTTCGATAGCAAAGCAATCGAGAATGCCGTTTGAATCGTAATCCGATGCCGTTTTCCAGGCGACTTCACCGTCTCTTCCAAGCATCGGCATCTCATACGTCACCCACCGTTTGTTGGGGATATCGGCAACCGCCTCGGCGTAGTGCAATGCGGTAACGGAGTTTAGCGGCGCACCCAACAGCAGGGCCTTCCCGCCAAGGCGAACGAACCGCTCGACGGGCGATCCTTCCCCCAAGGCGTGACCGAGTTCGTGAGGCTCCGTCAGCGTTTCAGCCAGCGGACCAACCGCGACCATCGATGCATCGGGGTGCGCGCTGCGCCGCGCGCCGGGGGCTTGAACCAGAAATTGATTCAGCAGGCCGAACCCACGGTAAGTCCCGGCTGTTGCGGGATCGAACGGCAGCCAGGTACGGCGGGCTTCGTCATCCAGCCGAGCGCCATTCAGAGTCTCCTCGTAGGGTGATCGGTCCCACGACGCGTATCCCATCACAGTGCCAGTCGGCCCAACCGCGGAGCGTAACGCGGCAACGACCGTCTCCGCTCCTCCTTCGACCGGACCAATCGCTTTAAGTGAGGCATGCACCATCAAGAGGTCACCGGTTTGGACTCCGAGTTTTTGAAGCGCCTCCGTTATTGCCTTCCGCGTATGCATCGCGATATCTCCTCTAAACTGCAAAACACTATACCTATCGAGATATCACTCTACTATACCTATCGAGATGAAGAAATTCTAAAATTAACATAATACACCTTATACAAAATGCCCTTGTAAGCCCTTAATCAAGGGCATTTTTAGTCTCTACTTAACATAAAATTTTGGTGGTGCTTCAAAAAGTATGCTGCCTTTAAATGAAGCCATTATTGATGTAAAAGAAAAGAAGGCTAAATCAAAAGCTTTAAAATGGTTTTCAAGCTTTTTTGAAAAATTACAGCTTCTTCTGAAGCTACGCCTAATTCTATGCCTTATTTTGCAATTATTGCCTTCAATACCTACAGTAAAAAATTTACCAATACTTTGCTTACCATTTTTAAAAGCAGTGATGAAACTGTCCCAATGATCACTTGCAATTCGGGTGTAGTGAATATCTAATTGTTTAAGCTTTGTCTTCAATTGTTAGACTGTAGCTAAATCTCGTTTACCCCAAACATAAGCAACAATTTCACCTGTTTCTCGATGATAGGCGTAAATAAGCCATTGTTTATTCTTTTTATTTCCAACAAAATTCCAGAACTCATCTACTTCGAGAGATTCATAATGACTTTGCTGAGGCTGAATTTCATAGGTTGATTCAGTTAAAGTACGTAAAACTTT
>NZ_VOYQ01000091.1:0-2796 GCF_013420195.1 Acinetobacter sp. YH01024 | reverse complement strand
CGTTACGCAGACGAAATACCGAATCAGGAATATTATCAGCAGAGGAAAGGGAGAAATCGATAGAGGCAGAAAGACTCGCCCGTAATAATTTGGAATCAGCTCGATTAAAAGTTGCTTCACTTGCCCCAAATAAAGTTGAAGAGACAAAATTACGCGAACGACTCGCTGCACTACAAGCGCAACTTGCCAAGACCAAAATTCGTGCAGAAGTTTCAGGTATTATTTTAACGCGTAATGTTGAGCCAGGGGATCTGGTACAACCGAGTCAGACTCTCTTCACTATTGCACTGGATGGTGCGACTGAAATACGAGTGCCATTTGATGAACGAAATTTACCACTGCTGGCTTTACAACAAAAAGCCGCAGTGATTGCAGATGCCTATCCAAATCAATCTTTTCCTGCCCATATTAATTTTATTGCTCCAAGTATTGATGCTCAACGTGGCACAGTAGACGTCCGATTAACAGTTGATCCAGTCCCAGGTTTTCTGCGTCAAGACATGACGGTATCGGTAAATGTTGAAACCAACAAGCGCGAGCGAACCTTGGTCATTCCAAATGATGCTTTAAGCAGTATAAGTGGCAACAAGGCTATGGTTATTTTAGTAAGAGATAGAAAAATTCAACGTCATCCTATCACACTGGGTTTACGTGGTTTGGTTATGTCTGAAGTTGTAGCTGGAGTGAAAGAAGGTGATCACGTCCTTACCGATGCAGAATCAGTGCTTAAAGATGGAACTCGTGTCCGAATAGAGAAAACTAAACGTGTTTTCCAGAGTCAAACGGATCAGAAAAATAGCAAAAATGAATTACCGGTGAAATTCGATTGAAAAACTTTTTTAGGCGACTTTGGACCGAGTGGACCATCGCAATCAGTTTTTTGCGAGAGGGTCGCACACAGTCGATGATGATTACCATTGGCGTCGCGGTGGGGGTAGCGGTCATTGTGTTCATTAGCGCCTTAATTCAGGGTTTACAATCGAATATTGTAGAAAGGACTTTAGGGACACAAGCGCATATTCGTTTGCTCTCACCAGATGAGGTGAATCATATTGTGCCACCAGCAGCAGGAACACTTCAGTTGTTACTAGAAGATCAGCGTGCACAACGCTTACGTTCTATTAATAATTGGCAGCAGATTACTGGGACTTTAGATCATTTACCGGTGTTGACTGCGGTTTCTCCTGTGGTCTCTGGTCCTGCATTTGTACAGCGCGGAGATGCAATTCAATCTGTTGCATTGGTTGGTATCAACCTTGAACGTTATCAACAGATTATTCCGTTGAAGCAATATATGGTGAGTGGTGAATTACGGGTCAGTGCGGATAATGTATTAATTGGGCGTCAATTAGCCAAAGATTTGGGTGTGCAAGTCGGGAGCAAATTAAGATTAGATACTGGACAACAGAAAAATGCAGTGGTGAATATCTCTGGAATATTTGAACTGGGCGTGCGTGAATTGGATGCGCGCTATGTCTATCTGGATTTGAAACAGGCGCAATCTTTACTTAATTTGCCTGGTGGGGTCACAGTGATTGATCTGACGATCCAAGATATTTTTCAGGCGGAGCAAATTGCCTCACAAGTTGGACGCCTGGTTGGATTAAAAGCAGAAAGCTGGATTGAAACCAATGCTCAATTAATGAATGCGATTACCGCTCAAAGTCTTTCGACCAACATGATTATTGTTTTTGTAGGGATTTCAGTCGCTTTTGGAATTGCCAGTGTGATGTCGGTGAGTGTGGTGCAACGGACTCGGGAAATCGGTATTTTACGTGCAACTGGGGCTACACAAACGCAAATTTTAAGAGTTTTCTTATTTCAGGGAGCAATTTTTGGTCTGCTTGGTTCGATGCTTGGTAGTGTTGTCAGTTATGGTTTGATCTGGGGATTTAATCAGTTTGGTCCCGGCTTGTTTTATATTTCGATTTCAATCAAGCTTATCTTGTCGGCATTATTCTTGGCGACAGTGACAGGTATTTTGGCTGCTGCAATACCATCCCGTCGGGCTGCTGCACTTGATCCTGTGGAGGCAATTCGTCATGTTTGATCCATCTCAGGAAGTACTGCGTTTAGAAGCATTGCGAAAGTCTTACAATGTTGGGCAGCCTAATGAAGTGGAGGTATTACATGGAATTGACCTGTGTATTCAACGGAATGACTTTGCTGCATTAATTGGTCCTTCTGGTTCAGGCAAAAGTACTTTACTGAATATTCTCGGCTTATTAGATCAGCCTAGTCGTGGTGAGTTGTACTTGTTGGGGCAGGCTACAAGCCGTATGGATGATACGGCTCGGACAGCATTACGAGGCAATAGTATAGGTTTTGTGTTTCAGTTCCATCATCTTATACAGGCTTTTACTGCCTTACATAATGTACTCATGCCATTAATGCTGAAGCAAGGTAAGCCAGATCAATCTGCGTTGCAATATGCCCATGAATTATTGGCCGCTGTAGGGTTAGATAAGTTCGCTGACCGTAAACCCAATGAGCTTTCTGGAGGGCAGCAGCAACGCGTAGCGATTGCACGTGCACTGATTACTCAGCCTGCACTATTGTTGGCCGATGAACCGACAGGTAATCTGGATACTCAAACTGCTGCGGAAATGTTTGAATTATTTCGTAAAGTACATCGCGAACATGACTGTGCAGTCTTATTGGTGACTCATGATCCTAGATTATCGGCGACCTGTGATCGAACCATTAATTTGGTGGATGGGAGAATTCAGAGTGATTCCAAACACGAGATGGAATGAGCCGGAATGTAGATCACTCTTCTGGTAAAAGCAGTTCAAA
>NZ_VOYQ01000090.1:0-2799 GCF_013420195.1 Acinetobacter sp. YH01024 | reverse complement strand
GATCAGAAAGCTTGTTTGAATCGATGTATTTCATCCGCAGATTATGCACGAATGCTAAGAAATCCGGAGTGCAAATATTAACCAAAAAGAAGATCGTTTTTTGATTTATGAAAGAGATCTATTGTAGAAGATAAAGCTGGCAACAAATCTGAAGCGCAGTCGGTTGAGATGGGCAAAGATACGCTTCGACCCGATCAACCTAAAATTGAAGTGAATAAATCCGGAACTGAACTGGTTGGTACGGCTGAAGCCAATAGCACCATTCAAATATTAGATGCAAATTCACAAGTCATCGCCACCACTACGGTAGATGCCAAAGGTCAATTTAAACTGACATTGTCCCCAGCACTGTCGGATAGTAATAAGACAACCATTATTGTGGTTGATGCGGCAGGCAATGAATCGATACCGTTAAATGTCACTGCTGGAACGGATAATACGGCACCCGTTGCACCAACAGCAACAATCAATACAGATGGTACAGAAGTGTCGGGAAGCGCTGAAATTGGTGCCAAAATTACCATTAAAAACAGTGCAGGAAATACGCTTGGTACTGCAACTGTAGGCGACGATGGGCGCTATACGGTGAAATTAAGCAGCGCAATAACAGATAATAATGTTGTCCAAGTGACTGCGACAGATGCGGCTGGCAATAGCTCAAAGAGCACGCAAGTCATTGGAACAAAAGATACTATTGCGCCATCCGCGCCGACATTGACGACTGTGTATGATGATCGCGAGACTACAAAGCTCACCATTAAGCAGGGTGAGAGCACTCAAGATTCAACCCCAAGTTTTGAAGGTAAAGGTGAGGCAAATGCCACGATCACCATTTATAAAAATGGCGTCGCTGTAGCAACAGTCAAAGCGGATACTAGTGGGAAATGGTTGTATACACCAGAGTCAGATTTAGCAGCAGGTAAGTATAGCTATAGTTTTACCCAAACGGATCTGGCAGGAAATACCAGTGCCAAAAGCTCAGCATTTGATTTTACCGTTGAAGCGATGACAGTTGCCAAAGTGAGTTTATTCTTGATGTCAGAAGAACAGGCTTCGGTTGAATTACATGATCAGGCATCACTGTTAACAGGTGATAATACTGTGTTTGATGTACTTGCGCAGCAAAGTGTTTCGAGCTTTAGCTTAGACGAAACTAACGCATTCATTCCTAATGATCAAATTGATTTGAACAGCTTATTGAGCAATCAAGAACCAAACATTGCTCTTGATGAAATATCAGATGATTCATCTTATTTAAATCCGTCTATCAATCCGGTATCGGGTGTCACAGCAGTTTCAAATACAGAGCTTCAAACAGCATGGGGCGCTTTAGATCCGTTAGATCAAACCTTAAATGCGCTACCACTGTATTAATACATCCATTCATGAATAAAGCGATAAAAAAAGCACTCTGATGAGTGCTTTTTTTATTTAGGATTTTTTCTGATTGAAATATAAAAGGCCGCCAGTGATCATCGCACCAAGTGTTGCAAGTAGCATATCTTTATGTGCATCCCAAATATCACCTTGTTGACCATTATAATTTTCAGCTTCTTCTGGTGATAAGCCAATGGCAATCAGCCATTCGATCCATTCATAAAATAAACTGGTCGCCATGACGAATTGTATAACCAATAAAAAGAGTGTTCCGGCTTTTAATTGCGGTAGCCATATTTGAAATATGCGATAAAAGAACGGGTAGAGCAGCAAACCATAGGCAAGATGTACAAGCCGATCATACATATTCCGCGTCCATCCCATGCTTTGGTCAAGGTTGAAACCTAATAGAGCTTGTGTCCATTCAGCATAAGGCACATAAGAATATAAATAATGGGCACCTATGACATGAATCAGTAAAAAGCCAAGATACAGGCAAACTGTTGCGAAACTCAGTCCTATTTTATAGAGGAAAACGAGCAGCACGATCAGCATAAACGCTGTGCCGATTTGATGGAGGATATATGCTTCCATTTCTAAAGGTTGGATACTGGCGATCACAATGGCAAGAGTTAATAACGCAAAAGCTAAGATGTGCTTAAGTTTTAATTTGAAATCAATCATGAAAAGGCAAAGCTCAAATTTTTTATCGGTGTGCAATGTTTATAATTCGCGGCAAGTATAGCCATAATGCGATGAAAAGTGTTAGTTAGACGGCGCTAGAATTTGTGCATTATTTTTTCAAATGTCTTTAGTTTGCGGCTGGGGATAAGTATTTTCAAAAAGATTGTATTAAACTCAGATGTATATCGAAGTTTATATATTTGGACGTGACTATGGCTGTTGTTGAGGCATTTATTGCGACTCAAAATTGTTATTTTAACTATGAGTTTGAAGAACTTAATTTAACATATGATTTTCCAGAAGAGCTCTCTGTGTCTTTGCGCGGCATGATGTTTCGCCATAAGATTCAATATCCCGATACCACATATTATGTTTATTATTCAGATGTTTTAACAGGCTGTGAATTACAAAGGATGAAAGATGATTGGGCGAAATATTGCCCTGCAGAATAAAATTGCGTCTAAATTTTCTATCTCCTTATAGGAGATGAGAATCCTCAGAATATATTCTGAGTTCGCAAGGGAGAGTTGGATAGTCTCATCTCCTTGCGGAGCATGCTCCTCATCTCAAAGAGAGCAGAAGTATTATAAATAAAAAACGAGGCATGAAGCCCACTGCTGTCCCACAATTTTTCACAAGAGGAAGCTCATTTGAGCTTCCTCTTGTTTTATGGGTATTTTATCGGGTGAAAATAAAGCTTTTAAAGTTCTTCTTTCAAACAAATTCACTTGAATTATT
>NZ_VOYQ01000089.1:0-3267 GCF_013420195.1 Acinetobacter sp. YH01024 | reverse complement strand
GGATAGTCTTTTTCAGATTCAATCAATAATTGAACCGCTCTTTCTCTGATTTCAGGGGTATATTTTAATTTGGTCATCGGAACATTCTCTCAGAATACTGAGTCTCCGACAAACCCGGTACGGTTCAGTATATGGTGTCAGTAAGAGAGGCAAAGGTCCAAGGGGGGGGCTTGGCCAGATGATTCCCCAGATAATTTAACTTGGCATCATCATGGAGATACAAAAACAATGGAGCTAGTAGATGAAAAGGTTCACAATGTTTTTACCCACACTGGTGGTGCTTCTGAAGCAAGAAAAAAATAGTATTAGAGGTTATTATGTTTGAAATGATAAAAGACGGTCCTTTATTGGACAAAAATGAAATTCATCATTTAGAAAAAAAATTGAATGTCGAACTTCCTATTCAATATAAATCTTTTTTAGAAAAATTTAATGGTGGGAAACCGTTACAATCTGAAATAGATTTCACATTACCAGATGGCACAGAAAGTGGTGATAAAATAAAAAGATTTTATGAGGCCTCGATAGACACTTCTTATGGGTTACGTTCAAATCATGAGGATTTAAGTTGGCAATTACCTTTAGGCTATTTAACAATAGCAATTACTCCTGCAGGTAATTATTTTTTGATTGGACTTAGCCAAAATAATTATGGTCAAATTTTTTACAAAGATCATGAATTGGAAGATGAACCTGAAAAAGACGATGGATTACCATACAACATGGTTAAAGTCGCTAATTCATTTAATGAATTTTTAGATAAACTTTATGATCCTGATGAATAACTTAAAATGAGCATGATAAAGGTTTACAACTTTTTGACCTAAAGTCATATGGTTATAAAGGGTATTTCATTGTAATTTAAAATATCTTAAAACAAAAAGTTGAATATTTCTATACTGAACTCACCACAGAAAAACGCGAGCCAATCATTAAAGGTTTACCACTGAATGCCTTTGGACAACTGGAAAAGATTAAACACGCAGATGGTGCAGTTGAACATTTTGTTCATGATGCTGAAGGACGTTTATTAGTCCATATCGATCCGAAACAACATCAGACACGCTATGAATACGATGAAGCAGGTTTAATCCTGTCACGTACCGATGCATTGAACCATAAATTGAAATACCAGTGGGATAAGCTCAATTGCTTAAAACGCTTGACCAATGAAAATGGTGCAAGTTACGAATTCTTCTATGATGTGGCGAGTCGCTTAATCAAAGAAATTGACTTCGATGGCAAAGAAACCATTTACAAATATGATGAAACTGATGGCAATCTCGCTAGCAGTATCGAAGTGGCTTCAGCACATGGACAAGAGCTTCGAGATCGTGCAGCACCGAAAGATCGCATACAAAATTTCTATTCGACAGTATGGGACGTTTGGAACAACGTACCGCAGGCTATGGCTATGTTGAACAAGACTTAGAACAAAAACTGGTTGAGGAATTTGCTTACGACAGCAATGGCAATATTATTCAAGCTAAAAACAGCGATAGCAATCTACAGTGGTATTACGATGCTGCGGGAAATGTGATTCGTGAACATCATCAAGATTATAAAACCAATAAAACAGCAGTGTGGAAACACAGCTACGATGAAATCAATGATCGAATCAAAACCATTCGACCTGATGGACAGAATATAGATTGCCTGACTTATGGTACGGGGCATGTACATAGTTTGATAGTCAATGGTCAAGACATTGTTAGCTTTGAGCGAGATGACCTACATCGTGAAAAAGTTCGCCACTATGCCAATGGCATCAGCCCAGAACAACAGTTTGACCTTGCAGGACGCTTACACAGCCAAATCATGCTCAATGAACATGTCAATGGCTACCAAAGCCAGTACAGAGAAAAGAACAACCAACAGAACAATGCACTGCAACACACCAGTCAATTGGTACAACGACTGTATCAATACGATAAAACAGGTGAATTAACAGCCATCAAAGATACTCGTCATGGCAACATTGCCTACAAATACGATCCAGTCGGACGCTTACTTGAAGCCAGCAGTAAACTCGGTAAAGAAACCTTTAACTTTGACCCTGCCAGTAACATTATAGATCGTTACAATGATGACAAAGCGCAAAATCATGACCAAAGCCATCAACAACAAACAGAAGAAAAAGGCTTTGGCTACAACCGTCTAGTCAATAACGTGGTGAAAGAATATCTCGACCAACAATACCAATATGATGCATACGGGCAACTCATTCGACAAAAATCTACGCAAGGTGATTTAAACCTTGAGTGGGATGTGTATGGACGAATGATCAAAAGCCGTAACAGCCAATACACCGCAGAATATCGTTATGACGCTTTAGGTCGTCGTATCCAAAAACGTAGTAAACATCACCATACAGGTGATGAACATAACATCATCTACGGATGGGATGGTGACACACTGGCTTATGAGTCAACGGAACACGCCACCAAACATTACATTTACGAAAAAGACAGTTTTGTACCTATGCTACAAGCGGTCTATCAAAGCCCAATAGAGTTACACCAAACGCCTGATTGGTCAGACAAGCCGTATAACGTGCATCGTGATCCATTGTGGAGAACTACGAAGCAAAGTAAAGGCTTTGATGATGTATGGTTCTACCATTGTGACCATTTAGGTACACCACAAGAAATGACTGACCATACAGGTTCGATCATTTGGAAAGCTGAGTATAAGGCTTGGGGTGAATGTAAGGCTGAAAAGGCTAAATCGAATTTCTTTGAAAATTCAGAAATTATTTCAAACAACATTCGTTTTCAAGGTCAGTATTTCGATCAGGAAACAGGATTGCATTATAACCGATATCGTTATTATGAGCCACATAGTGCAAGGTATGTGAGTAAAGATCCGATTGGGTTGTTTGGTGGGTTAAATAATTCAATTTATGTGAGCGATCCGAATCAATGGGTCGATTCGATGGGGTTGATGGCACAAGGGGAAAGGGAAAAAGTTGCTGCGAATAATGCGTTAGTTGAAAAGCATGCAGCTGAAAGATTCGCTCAACAAAAAGCTGCTTGGCAAGTTTCAAAAATAAAAGATGCAAGATCCAAACAACAAAATAGACCAAGTACTGGAATATTGGGTGCATTATTGCCAGGAACTATGTCAAGTGTTGCGAAAAATAAGCAAGATGCAAATGTTTTAAGAAATCAGCAAGGAATGAGAAATGTAGGTACAGTTGGAGCTGCCGCCGCTACTTTACCATATGGAGTTACAGTAATTAGTGGCGGTTTTGGAGCAGGTGCAAAG
>NZ_VOYQ01000088.1:0-3524 GCF_013420195.1 Acinetobacter sp. YH01024 | reverse complement strand
GTAAATTTTCAGCGTTGCTGGCTCCCCGTCAGCCGGATTGGGTTGCATCGCAGGGGTGTCGAAAGAGTCAACTGCGGTCCAAAGCTGTTGGACTTGGGTGAAAAGGGCGTTTATTCTTCCTATACGTCGATCGATTGAATGAAGGACATATACAATCATTTCTCCGACATTTGGTTATGGAGCGAAAAGTTTCAATATCTTATCAAAACCAGGCAATCAATGCGATTAAGTTTTATTACGAACGTGTTTTGGGTGGACAACGGAAAACATATTTCATCGAAAGACCAAAAAAAGAAAAAACACTTCCTGTTGTGATGAGTGAAGAAGAAACCATTCGGGTACTACGCGCTATTGAAAACGTGAAACACAAGGCTATTCTGATGACTATTTATTCGGCAGGTTTGCGCATTTCTGAATGTATAAACCTGAAAATAAAAGACATTGACTCCAAGCGCATGCAAATTCGTATAGAACAGTCAAAAGGAAAAAGAGATCGTTATACCATTTTATCTGAGAAAACATTAATTATTTTAAGAACATACTTTATGGAATATAAACCAAAAGATTATTTATTTGAAGGTCAAAAAGGTGGCGCATACTCAAGCCGAAGTATTCAAAACATTTTTAAAGCAGCTGTTTTAAAAGCAAAGATTCAAAAGGAAGTTACTGTACATACCTTACGACATAGCTTTGCAACGCATTTGCTTGAGAATGGTACGAGTTTACGTTATATTCAATCGTTGTTAGGTCATTCAAGCAGTAAAACAACTGAGGTTTATACACATATTACCACCAAGGGAATGGAACAATTAAAAAGTCCGATGGATTTGTTAGATATATAGAAAGGATTTGTATATTTGAGCAAAACTTAACAAAAAGCACTATGAATATAAATCCTTTTGAGAGAGTAGAAACGAACGGTAAACGGTTGAAAACGGATTTGTCACTGATAATGAAAGGTTTAGCAAAATAAGATATAGTGGATATATACGCCATTTGGCGTATAGCCACTTGTTATGTGCCATTTTTGAATGACAATGCGAATAGATACAGACAAACAAATGAATTTACTTAGTGATAAGAACGTTGCAATAATTGGTGGTGGACCCGTTGGACTGACTATGGCAAAATTATTACAGCAAAACGGCATAGACGTTTCAGTTTACGAAAGAGACAACGACCGAGAGGCAAGAATTTTTGGTGGAACCCTTGACCTACACAAAGGTTCAGGTCAGGAAGCAATGAAAAAAGCGGGATTGTTACAAACTTATTATGACTTAGCCTTACCAATGGGTGTAAATATTGCTGATGAAAAAGGCAATATTTTATCCACAAAAAATGTAAAGCCCGAAAATCGATTTGACAATCCTGAAATAAACAGAAATGACTTAAGGGCTATCTTGTTGAATAGTTTAGAAAACGACACGGTTATTTGGGATAGAAAACTTGTTATGCTTGAACCTGGTAAGAAGAAGTGGACACTAACTTTTGAGAATAAACCGAGTGAAACAGCAGATTTGGTTATTCTTGCCAATGGTGGAATGTCGAAAATAAGGAGCTTTGTTACCGACACGCAAGTTGAAGAAACCGGTACTTTCAACATCCAAGCTGATATTCTTCAACCGGAAATAAACTGTCCCGGATTTTTTCAGCTATGCAACGGCAACCGATTAATGGCGGGACATCAGGGCATTTTATTGTTTGCCAATCCCAATAATAATGGTGCATTGTATTTAGGAATTAGTTTTAAAACGCCCGATGAATGGAAAAATAAAATTCCCTTAGATTTTCAGGACAGAAACAGCGTTGCCGATTTTTTATTGAAAAGATTTTCCAAATGGAGTGAAGTTTACAAACAATTAATACGTTCGGTATCAACATTTCAATGCTTGCCCACAAGGAAATTTCCTTTGAACAATGATTGGAAAAGTAACCGTCCATTACCCATAACAATGATTGGCGATGCTGCTCATTTGATGTCGCCTTTTGCAGGACAGGGTGTAAATACGGGATTATTGGATGCTTTGATATTGTCTGAAAACCTTACAAACGGAGAATTTACAAGTATTGAAAATGCCATCGAAAACTACGAACAACAAATGTTTGTTTATGCAAAAGATACGCAGGACGAATCGACAGAAAACGAAACCGAAATGTTTAGTCCCAATTTTTCGTTTCAAAAATTATTGAATCTATAAACAGTAAGAAAAAACGGCTACTAACAAGCAGTTTTGCAATAGTGGGGCAGAAGTGCAAAATTGAACTTGTGTGCTTCTATCAACTTTTGTACATTAGCTGCCAGTTTAAGATGGGTGCATTTGAGTATGCCCAAAGGAGCCCGCAAGTATGCGCAGGACGAAGCCAGTAGCCGCGCCGATGGTGGCGCGGGTCTATCTGCGCGTCAGCACCGACGCGCAGGACTTGGAACGCCAAGAGGCGATCACTACGGCCGCGAAGGCCGCCGGCTACTACGTCGCCGGCATCTACCGTGAGAAGGCATCCGGCGCACGCGCCGACCGGCCTGAGCTGCTGCGCATGATCGGCGACCTACAGCCCGGCGAGGTGGTCATTGCCGAGAAGATCGACCGCATCAGCCGCCTACCTTTGCCCGAGGCCGAGCGCCTGGTGGCCTCGATACAGGCCAAAGGCGCACGCCTGGCCGTCCCTGGCGTGGTCGATCTATCCGACCTGGCGGCCGAGGCCCAGGGCGTCGCCAAGATCGTGCTGGAAGCCGTGCAGATCATGCTTTTTCGCCTGGCCTTGCAGATGGCCCGCGACGACTACGAGGACAGGCGCGAACGCCAGCGCCAAGGCATTGAGTTGGCCCGCCAGGCCGGGCGGTACAAGGGCCGCCGTGCTGATCCGAAGCGCCGCGCCCAAGTTGTCGCGCTGCGCAAGTCCGGCTACAGCATCAACAAGACCGCCGAGCTGGCCGGGTACAGTGCGGCCCAGGTGAAACGGATATGGGCCGAGGTCAGCCAGGCCGAAGCGAAGCAGCACGGCGCGTTCGTGGAGGACGCATTGACGGAAGCCGATGCCCTGGCCGCTGTCGGCCAGGATGAGCGCCAGGAGGAAAGGGCATGAAGAAGCCGAACCAAGACGACGAGCCGTTTTTCATCACCGAGGAGATTGCGGCCGAAATGATCGCCGGCGGCTATGAGTTCGAGCTGCCGCCCATTCCTTGCACCATCCGCCTACGCGACGTGCTGGAGCGCATGACCGATGCTGAGCTAGCATTGCAGCCGGGCGAGATCGCCGACCAGGAGCGTGAACGCTGCCGGCGCAAGCCGTGTTCAACCTCATGATCTGGTCATGGTATTTTTCATGGCACTGAGCCTGATAGTTCTTGCAAATTGTTGTCACTAAAGGGTTTTGTGTGCTTGTTTACAATCGAGTGGGAGTGACGGGCACTGGCTGGCAATGTCTAGCAACGGCAGGCATTTCGGCTGAGGGTAAAAGAACTTTCCGCTAAGCGATAGACTGTATGTAAACACAGTATTGCAAGGACGCGGAACATGCCTCAT
>NZ_VOYQ01000087.1:0-3773 GCF_013420195.1 Acinetobacter sp. YH01024 | reverse complement strand
CATTAAATTGCTGAATCAACTGATAGTGTTTTCCGCCATTAAAGCTATGGAAATGAAAACTCCACGCTGAACCAAAATTTAGTAGCAAATCTTCATTTTCTAAAGGTTCTACCGTAAAGCCTTCATAGGGTGCAGTATGGGCCTTATACAAAGTGGGATTAGATAGCTGATATATATAAAAACGATCAATAAATTGATAATTCCCAGTATTTCAATTTTTTAACTTAAAAACTTTATAACCAAATATATATTAATTAGATAGCTTTTAAAAATATATCAAGGCAATAATGAACTAAATTTAGTTAACTCTCTCGATGACACTTTTCCACCTTTAAGTATAAAAACTTTATTAGTTTTATTATCAAAAGTAGAAGCCTGAATCATATTACCTTCTTCATCAATTTGCCAACTTCGACCTTTATCAAAACTAACCGCTGCTATATCTCTTTGATAAGGGTAGCTATTTGAATTTTTAAAACCTGAACTGTATAAAACTCGATTCTGACCCATATATAATTTACTCAACTGTAATGCATTTCCAATTTTTACTTTTTCAAGCCATTGATATTTATTTTGTTCATTTGGTGCGGCAACTAAAAAGGTAGTTTCAGTATCTACATGACCATAGGTTTTTTTCTCAAAATCATAAACCATCCCTAAAACGTAAAGTTTTTCCCCTTCACTATTAATATCCACAATATCTGATTTTGGTAGAGTGAGGATAGGTGAATATTGATCTATACGATTGTCTTTGGGATCATCACTCCACGGAAACTTATAAACCACACTTTGATATTGGCCTTGATGATCGAATAAATTAGAAAAATAAAAATCTTTGGTTTTCTCATCAAAATGATAGGAGTTAAAAAACTCATCCATTCTAAATTCATATTTCATCGCATTTAATTGGTCAACAATTTGCTTTGGCATATGGATTTGTATCCATGTTTTTCCTGCATCAGAGGTACGCCACAACGTCTTTTGCTCACCTATGGCATATCCATATACACCAGTTTCATCGAAAAGTACTTGTTTAACTTGTCTAAATGGCGGCCAACTTTTAAGTTGAGTAAAAGTTTCTCCACCATCTATCGATTTAAATATTTTATAACGTCGTGCTTTTCTAATTTGATCTTGTTCAGGAATCGTATCGACGAGTACATAATCTAAAAAATAGGTATTAATATAAATCGTGTTAAGATCAGCTGATTGCCACCATTGTCCAGTCTGAGCTGGTTCTTTAAATACTAATTTGTCTGGCTTTCCTTTTCCCCCTGATAACACCTCAACGGTCATACGGTTTAAAACTTGACTATTGTCTCTCATCCATTCTTCTTTATACTTTGAATCTATAAATTCACCTTTCTCATTTAAGATATCAACAAACTCAATTTTTTCTTGATTGATATAAAATAACAATGCTTTGTCTTTGTTTGCGTTAATCGCTAAGATCCCGCCATTAAAATTATTTTTAGCAAACTCAAATTCAGTTGCCCACATTAGACTGCATCCTGTAAAGAAAAAAAGACTGAGGAGAAAGATAAAATACTTATTTTTGATCATGGCTTAATCCACAAAAATTGATCGTATGCGTTTTATGGTGTTATCAAATAAGAATTTAGCCGTTCCACCTATAAAGGGATAAACCACCTCTGCTACCTGTACCGCTTGATCCCATGTTTCAAAATCCATCCATTCTTGAAGATTCGGCTCAGCAATAATACGAAGTAAATCAGTAAACGGAATTTCTTGAATGCCACCATCTATATATGCTGGAACATGCGAATTAAATGCAAAAGTTTTAAAGTCTTTATCACTAAGTTCAACGGTTTGCTTTTTAAAAGTCATGTTCTGACTGGCTTTCGGTGCTAACTTACAAGGCAATTTAATCACATCGCCTTTATTATTTTGATCTAAACCAAGATCCATATATTTTTGTAAATATTTTCTGGCATTGACTAACCATCTTTTCCCCTCAGGGCTTTTCATACTTGGGAGTAAATAAGCACCAAAACGTGAACAGTAATAGTATCCATACGCACGATAATAAGTAGGCGGCAGATGCCCGCAAGTGGCTGTATGACGCTTCATAAAGTCAGCGTAACGTGACCAGTTTGGATCAGACCCATCTAATTTAAGCAAAGATTCTCTATTTTTGATGACCTTTAATGCAACCTCTAAAGCGAGTTGCCAACGTTCTTGTGTTTTTGTAACATCGATTAATACATCTGCATGATTTAAGAAATATCGGATATTAATTCCATTTTTATTAACGGTTTCGCCTTTTTTTATAGGATCATCTTTATAAGGAACATAGTAATAACCACAATTTCCATAAACATGGTCTAGTGCCATATTCACAACAGTATTGCATTTTTCTTGTGGATTCACATAGACCTTAGCAACACTATTATTTCCAACTGGTGTCAAACTTTGATTTATACTTTTCTTTTGTTCAGACATCTCATTTCCAGAACTAATTATGATTGTCAATAAATTCAATAGAGTTTATTTTTAACTGTTTAGAAGACAAAGCTGTCTCTGTGTAACCCTTGTCGTCAGTAGTCCCCTCTAACTCACTGCCATCACTTAACGTTAAGAGACATTTAGTATTTTTAACTGCAATATTTTTTACTTCATCAAATACCTTAACTTTTAGATCATAGAGCTGATTTCCTATAATACTTTTATCCACCGATTCGCCAGATTTAAAAGCATGCTGTCCAGCTTTAGACTCATTAATACCACTAGTTTTAGAATAAATTCCTGTATCTTTTATACTGATTTGAGAGCTCCCACCCGTAATCACGACTTCTGTCGGACTTGTAATGTAAACCTTTCCTTCTGTCGATTTAATTGTTAAGTCTTTTCTCGAAATAATATCTAAAGCATTAGAAATTAATTTAATTAAAATTTTACCCACACCTGTGATTAAACTTGCATCTTCTCTTGCTGCAAAGAGACTAATTTTTTTACTCGCTTGAGCAATTAGGCTATTTTGAGGGCTTTGTTGCATAAACCTATCGTTAAGGGCTTATTCCACAATATAATTTCCAAATGAACAAGCCTGCACCTAAAATTTATCGTACTACCAATTGGTCTTCTTATAATCGAGCATTAATAAATCGAGGAAATATTTCAATTTGGTTTGACACTAAGACTCAATGGTATGCGCATCCAAAAGGCAAGCATGGACGAAATCAAACTTATTCCGACACAGCCATCCAATGCTGTCTAATGATTAAATCTTTATTTCGCCTTTCTTTACGTATGGTCACAGGTTTTGTTCAAAGTCTGATTAAACTTTGTGGATTAAATTGGACCGCACCAGATTACAGTACGCTTTGCAGAAGACAAAAACATATTGATATTGCGATTAGTTATCAAAAAAAGCAGTGGTGGGCTTAACTTGCTGGTAGACTCTACCGGTCTAAAGTTTTTAGGTGAAGGTGAATGGAAAAGGAAGAAACATCAGCCTGAATATTGTCGTCAATGGCGTAAATTACATATTGGTATAGATGCTAAAACTCTCCAAATACGTGCAGTTCAGCTTACAACTAACAATGTAAGTGATTCACAGGTACTTGGTGATTTACTCGATCAAATTTCCTTAGATGAGCAGATTGACTCTGTTTATACTGATGGCGCTTATGACACCAAGCAATGCCGTCAGGTCATTGCAGATCGGCAAGCGCATGCGGTGATTCCACCTAGAAAAAATGCGAAACCATGGAAAGATACAAAGATCAGCTCGCTAGCGCGAAATGAATTAC
>NZ_VOYQ01000086.1:0-4179 GCF_013420195.1 Acinetobacter sp. YH01024 | reverse complement strand
CATGAAATACGGTATTCTGATGTGACAAAACCTGAATCCTGGTCGTTAAAGTGTTTGTTTGCACTCATATTTTAACTGTTAGGACTCAGGTTTTTTTATTTAAAGCAAACTATGGGACAGCAGTGGCATGAAGCCTCGTTTTTTTTGATCTATCTAAAATTAGATTTTAGAAATAAGATCTTTAATGTTTGCTGCTTGAGTTGATGCATTACCTGTATATGTTGCAGGTGTCATTTCTGCAAGACGCGCACGGTCAGCAGCTGGAACAGCTTCTAATTCGTTACCATTTACGAAATCAACCATCATCTCGCGAGTCATTGCTTGACCACGAGTAAGGGCTTTAAGTTTTTCGTAAGGTTTTTCAACTGCATAACGACGCATAACAGTTTGAATCGGTTCTGCAAGTACTTCTTGCGCATGGTCAAGGTCTTCAAGAATACGTTGAGCATTCAATTCAAGTTTACCAATACCTTTAGAGCAAGCTTCAAAAGCGATCAAGCTTTGTGCAAAACCAACGCCCATGTTACGAAGCACAGTTGAGTCAGTTAAGTCACGCTGCCAACGAGATACAGGAAGTTTTTCGCCTAAATGCGCAAGTACTGCATTTGCAATACCCAAGTTACCTTCAGAGTTTTCGAAGTCAATTGGGTTTACTTTATGCGGCATAGTTGAAGAACCAACTTCACCTTCTTTTAAACGTTGTTTGAAGAAACCAAGTGAGATGTAGCCCCAAACGTCACGGTTAAAGTCGATCAAAATGGTGTTGAAACGACGTAGCGCATCAAAAAGTTCCGCCATGTAGTCATGTGGTTCGATTTGAGTGGTGTACGGGTTAAATTCTAAACCTAATGATTCAACAAATGCTTGTGAATGCGCAGGCCAGTTAATTTCAGGGTAAGCAGAGTAGTGCGCGTTGTAGTTACCTACTGCACCATTGATTTTACCAAGTAATTCAACTTGTTTGAATTGTTTGATTTGACGTGCAAGGCGGTAAGCCACGTTCGCCATTTCTTTACCCAAAGTTGTTGGGCTTGCAGTTTGACCATGTGTACGAGACAACATTGGTTGTTCAGCGTGTTGTTCAGCCAAAGCAACGATTGAATCGATGATTTGCTGCATTGCTGCAACTAAAACTTCACGGCCATTTTTAAGCATTAAAGCATGAGACAAGTTGTTGATGTCTTCAGATGTACATGCAAAGTGAATGAATTCTCCAGCATTTTTAAGCTCATCGATATGTGCGATTTGCTCTTTTAAGAAGTACTCAACTGCTTTTACGTCATGGTTTGTTGTACGTTCAATTTCTTTAATGCGGTTTGCATTGTCTTCAGAGAAGTTCGCAACAATTGCATCAAGCGCAGCGTTAGTTTCAGCACTGAACGCTGGAACTTCAGTGATTTCAGGACGGTTTGCAAGCGCTTGTAACCAACGCACTTCAACAGTCACACGAGCATGGATTAAACCAAACTCAGAGAGGAAGGGACGTAGAGCATCACATTTGCTTGCGTAACGTCCATCTAATGGAGAAAGTGCGGTTAAAGCGTTCATAGCGATTCCTTAAATTTTGGAATTAAACGTAAAACAAAAAGCCCGTACTGCATCAGTTAAACCACCTGATACTGTAAACGGGCAAGATCTTGAATATCTTGTAGTAGCTTGCGCTTACTGAAAATCATACCCCATGAGCTACCACCGAGCTGACGCCATAAATGTGCCATTTGTAAGCCGGTAAATAAGGTGGCGCGAATGCGATTGGTATGAGAAGTGTCTTTAAATGCTTCGGCATTACCACGAACCATAATACGTGGATTAATTTGGCCTGCAGTTTCAATATAGGTTTGCGCTAAATTGGCAATGATACTTGGATGTAAATAATTATTATCAAAAAAGGAAAGCTGTCTTAGAATTTTTTGTTGGGATTGTTCGATGATTTCGACAAATTTAGGATTGCTATAGACTTTCTTTTCTAACTGCAATAACGCCATCGCATACGTCATGGGTAGCTTAGTATTGGCAAGTTTAGGAAGTCTAGATTTGGGAGATGTATTGAAGGGTTGAGTAATGCTACTTTCTAAGGTTTTTAATCCCAGCGAAATATCCGCCAAGCCACTAAAAAAATCAAGCGTCTGACTAGACTGATTCGACTTAGGACGGATATTTAAACTGGCTTTAATGAGATGTTCAAAATAAAAGTTACCGCTTTCCCCGATACTCTGTTGCCCAGTCAATGCAGTCATGTGGGTCAGCTGTGTCGCTTGAAAAACAGCAGCTAACGCCAATGCACGATTTTGGCGAGTATTCAGAGTCTGAGGCTGTTGAAACGGTAACTCTGTCATCCGAAACAATCCTTATTCAATAAAATCCGGTTTAGGCGCATTGGTATGATGAATCACACCACCCCCTAAACAAACTTCACCGGTGTAGAACACCACACTTTGACCCGGTGTAACAGCACGTTGTGGCTCATCGAATTCGACACGCACACCATTTGGCGCTGTAGGGTCTTTAAATATTGTACAGTCTTGGTCAGGCTGACGATAACGAGTTTTCGCTGTGCAGCGGAAGCCTGATTCAGGAATCTCTTGTTCACCAGCCACCCAATCAATCGCTTCAGACCATAAAATGGTGCTTTGCATGAGTGGATGTTCATGACCTTGACCAACGACTAGGCGATTACCTTCGATATCTTTATGTAGTACAAACCAAGCGCCTTCTTCAGCACCTTTTAGACCACCAAGACCGATGCCACCACGTTGGCCGAGCGTATAGTACATTAAGCCGTGATGTTCACCAACCTCTTTACCCGTGTCTAGGACGATTTTTCCGGGTTGAGCAGGTAAATATTGCTTTAAGAAGTCATTAAATCGACGTTCGCCAATAAAGCAAATTCCTGTTGAATCTTTTTTCTTCGCGGTGATTAGACCTAATTCTTCAGCGATTTTACGCACTTGTGGTTTTTCAATTTCACCCACAGGGAACAAAGTTTTGTTAATTTCACGACCATGCACTGCATGTAGGAAATAGGTTTGGTCTTTGTTGTTGTCTAGACCACGCAGTAGAGGGGCATACTCTTCACCACGTGAATTTTTTAGCGTTTCACCACGGCGGCAATAGTGGCCTGTCGCAATAAAGTCAGCACCTAAGTTCACAGCATGGTCGAGAAATGCACGGAATTTAATTTCTTTATTGCAGAGAATATCTGGGTTTGGTGTACGACCTGCGGCATATTCTTCTAAGAAATGCTCAAAGACACGGTCCCAATATTCCATCGCAAAGTTTGCGGTATGAAGTTTGATTCCAATTTTGTCACAAACGGCTTGAGCATCGGCAAGATCTTCCATTGCCGTACAGTATTCCGTGCCGTCATCTTCTTCCCAGTTTTTCATGAAAAGACCTTCAACTTGATAACCTTGTTGAAGTAAAAGTGCTGCAGATACAGAAGAATCTACACCACCAGACATACCGACGATGACACGTTGTTGCATAGGATTAAGCATCCAAATTTGAAATTAAGGGAGAATTTTGGTGCTCGTAAATGAGCGATAAAGGATATTTTTGACCTGAAAGGGCATCTTGCACAGCTTTAATCACCAATGGACTGCGTGCACGTGCTGACTCAATCAGTTCATCTAAAGTCATCCAAACAGCACCAACAATGCTCGTATCTAACTGAGCATCGACATGGTGTTGAATATCTTTAGCTAAAAAGCAATAGCGGTAATAGGTACGATCAGGGAACATTGGTGGGGTATACGTATACATGCCCAAAAGGTGGGTGATCTCTACATCGTGACCTGTTTCTTCCATGGTTTCGCGAATGGCGGCTTCAATCAGCGTTTCGCCACACTCGACATGACCTGCAGGTTGGTTAAATACAGTGTGCGTAACACCTTCTGTATGTTCTTCAACAAAGAGGAATTTTCCGTCTTTTTCAACGACTGTCGCAACAGTGACGTGAGCAGTCCAAGCGGTCATAGAAAAGCACCATGGGTTAAAAACGCTATTCTACAAAATTTAGGGGGCGGTGGCTATGGTGAAAATGTTTTAAAACTACAATAGATCTCTTTCATAAATCAAAAAACGATCTTCTTTTTGGTTAATATTTGCACTCCGGATTTCTTAGCATTCGTGCATAATCTGCGGATGAAATACATCGATTCAAACAAGCTTTCTGATCCT
>NZ_VOYQ01000007.1:0-107080 GCF_013420195.1 Acinetobacter sp. YH01024 | reverse complement strand
TAATGGAGAAATCTAATCGGTATGTTATACCTGAGAGAAGAGTGAGGAGTTATCCAAGGGTTGTAAAAGGAAAACCTCAAAAATACCCAAGAAAAAGCCAGTCAATCTCTTAACTGACTGGCATTACGCTTAGTGCGGGGTTTTTTATTTGTTAACTAAACTCTCATGAATACATACTGGAAGCCCCTTCTCCCTCTGGGATGAGCAGCATGCGCCACAAGAGGATGAGGGAAATTTTTCATATAAATCCTCTCCCTGAGCGGTATTCTGCGCAAGTCTCCTTAAAAGGAGAGGGAATGTCCATTGTGAAGTAAATTTTGTTCAAAAATCTTCAGCAATAAACCGTGCTAAACAACCCTTAAAAAAACGTCTTAGCATATTTAAAATTTAAAACGTTAATTCTCGATTTTCAGCGATTTTTGAATTATGGTAAGGCCTGAACCAAAACTTAAATATGCATAACAATGATAAATAAACGACTTCACTACCTCATAAAGATGAGCTGCCTAAGCACTTTTATTTTTCTTACAGCTTGCGTTACAAATAATCAAATCGGTGAACTCTCCCGTGATCTGTTTCAAAAATACGAAACAAAATATGCATGGAGAACAATCCTTGAAGATGATGTGATCGCATTTGGCAAACCTGCTAAAGCAATACCCAATGAACCAATCGATAGCATCGTAGTCGCAGGCAATAAATACAGCTATTTGATCAATAAAGGCGGTGCTGATTTTATTCAACTGATAAGCCAACTCAATCCACAATATATTCGTCTCCATCGAGAACTTGACTTTAATTCTCCGAGCCCGAACAGCACTAAATTTAGCGGAAGCTTTAAATTTTATTATGCGCCTCCCAATGGAACACTAAGTCCTACGGAAAGGGCATTATTCAACCAATATGGTGTAGCACCATGTGATTGTTCAAAGGCAGAACAACAAGATCACCTGTTTAACTTAGAAATTGCAGGTACGGTTTACCCAAAAGTTGCGAATGCCGCAGATTTAAAGCCCTTAAGCCATCCCTATAAGATCCGTATCCAGCATTACGAAGACCAAAGTGGCTATGTCAAAAAGTCAGGGCAGGAAAAATTGGCAGAATTACCACTATTGCCTTTAACACTCACTATCGACATCATTCAATTGCCTCTAAAAGCTTTGGGCTTTATTTATCAGCCTTAAATCAGAGTAGGATCATATTCAATTGGTTGAATTTTCTAAGTACACATACAGCCTGACTAGCTCAAAATGGTTCCCATTTTTCCAGTATTAAGTAAGTGTTGAGTTGATCCCCATCCCTTCAACTCAACATCCTACAATTCTAAGCTTAAATTTTCTGCGCCAACAAAGTCGCAAAATGCTGTTTAATCCGCTGCCCTTCTGAATCCACCCGATGCAGCTCCCCGACATTTTCATTGTATTTCACAATGTTCCAGCCCTCATACAAGGCACTTAATTCCCCTGCTTTAAAGCTAAATGGAAAGTCAGGCTGCGCAGGCAGATCAGGCGTATCCATCGCACAGACAATCAGGTTATAACCATTGATATTTGTGGCTTGTTGCATCTGCTGAATCAGCGGCTTCACTGTCTTGGCTTCTAAAAACATCATCACCACGGTACAGCAAATAAAGTCGTATGTACCTGTAATGCTTGGGTCAGCGTTTAGATCACGCTGCTGTACATGAATATTTTCAATGCCTTCCGCAGCGATCACCTCTTGCAGCTTATGCAAACTGTGTGGGTTCACATCCCAAGCATCCACCTCAAAACGCTGCTCAGACAACTGACTTAAGTACAGCGAATTACGCCCCTGCCCACAGCCGACATCCAAAGCTCGACCACCTTGCAAATATGGTGTTGCTGCCAAAATTTCTGAATGTGTTGGGCTGAGTTGATACTTCTTATAAAAATAGTCCTGTGCTAAGCAATAAAAACTTAACTGACATTGCACATCGTCACTCGCAGACACAATCTTGTGCCACGCCTGCGGCTCAATAAACTGCGGTGGTAGGTCTGGACTAAATACATGCGTGGAAAGGATATTTCCAGACGCATCTAACATGGCAAAGTTCACTTCACCTTGCAGTACGGTGAGTTTTGCCCAAGTGCCTGCTTTGGTATTGTGCTGATTTTTAAAACCTTGTGGAATCGACTGCTGCGTCCACACAGGGAGCTGTTTATAACAAATAAGCTGCTGCATCTGATGTTATCCCTCATGCGACGTTATTTTATGCCATACCAATGGCGGAAATGTATATTTACCATAACGGCTTTAACAGTGATTTTAAATTAGCTTTGAATTGAAAATTTCGAATGCTGTGCAATGCTCGCTGTTTTTGTTTGTTTTTCTGCGTTACACCATGTTATCCGTTTGTAACATTGGTGGAATATTCACACAATCAAATCCCTCACTCTGTGCCGTGTAACCTAAGCGCTGTTGATAAGGCATAAAATTTACAATGCCTTATTTTAACTAAGTTTTATAGAGTGATGACTATGAACGCGATCAAAACTACTTTAGCTGTTGCTTTAGTTGCTGCTACAACTTCTGCTATGGCGACTACTGCTGTAGAACAAAAACCTGCGACTGCTGTTGAAGCTGTAAAAGCTCAAGCTGCACAAGCGAAAACTGCAACTGTAGCTGCTGCTCAAGCAACTAAAGATGCTGCTAAAACTCAAGTGGCTGTTGCAGAAAAAGCGACTCAAACTAAAACTTTAACAGTGAAAGAAACCACTAAAGCAAAAACTGCTGACATGAAAAAAGCAGTGATAGAAAAAGCAGTAACAACTAAAGAAACTGCAGTTGCAGCAAAAGATGCAACTGTAGCAAAAACTGTAGCGGCTAAAGACGCTGTTGTTGCGAACACTGTTGCAGCAAAAGACGCGACTGTAGCAAAAACTGTAGCCACTAAAGATTCTGTCGTTGCAAAAACTGTTGAAGCAAAAGATGCGGCTGTAGAAAAAGCAACTGATGCAAAAGAAGCTGTTGAAACTAAAACTGAAGAAGTAAAAGCTGAAGCGAAAAAAGACTGCGCTAAAAAATGTGCAGAGAAAAAAGCTGAAGCAGCGAAAGCTGAGAAAAAAGGTTTCTTTTCTTGGTTCAAAAAAGCAGCTTAATCATTGATTAAATGCTAAAAAAAGATGCCTTCACGGCATCTTTTTTTTGCCCATTTAGACTGCAATACTGCTTTCTGCTAACGGAATAATCTTTTGATAAACAAACTGATTTTTCCCTTGTGATTTCGCCTGATATAGGCAGGCATCGACATGTTGTAAAGTCGTGGAGTAATTGGACAAACTCAACTGTTGAAACTCGGCCAAGCCCATACTAAAGCTGACATCTAGCCTTAATTGATCTTTTCGAAACGGCACATGTTCGCAGCGTTCCAAAATTGTTTCACACAACATTTTACCCTGCTCCAAATCGGCACCTTCGAGCAAAATGACACAGCCTTTATCAACCGCACCCTCTATAAATATTTGTTCTTTAAAGGCATGGCGATTTTTCAGCCCCGTCAACTCATCGCAAAAACTCACACGTTGCAAAGCCAAATACAGGCGTTTATTTCGTGCATATAACTCACAAATAAACAGAAAAATGATCAGATAAATACCCAATGCCAAACGATAAGAACTGATCCGCGAGAGCATATGTACCTGTGCATCCGACCAATATTCCCCAGCCAATGGCATGGCACCATACCAACCACAGATCAGCGTCATTAAGCCAATCAGCCAGCAAAAGGTTTTGAGGTCGTATTTAATTGCGTAATAACACATCAATAAAGGCAAGACCATGCAGGCATAGAAGATCTGATCATTTGAGATCACATATTGCACGGCCAGTGCCACGATCAGATAACCATAATCCACCCACGGCACATTCATCCAACGCTGAACACCAAATAATAAACACACCACAGCCAAACTTGTTGCAAATTGCTCTAGAAAATAATCAACAAAGGCAAAGTATTGGTTGTCCATCTGAAAGCACGCTACAAACAAGAGACTGCCTGCAAAAGCACTCACGATACTCGGAACAGTTAGCATCAGGGTTCGTTTAAAGCGGCGCTTTTTTAAATGGCTCAGTGCCAAATGGACTTTAATAAATACCCAAATTTGAAATGCCGAAATCGCACACAGGAGAAATTTATCTTCTAAAGTTTTGGCGGGATCGACCATCAGCGAGGCCACAAAGATCGCACTAAAAGCATAGAGCACGATCAGTAAGTCGTGGCTTAAATGCTTCCGCATTAAAATCATGCCATAGGCCGCGAATGCATTTACCACCCAAACAGGGCTAATAAATAATTCATAGGTATAGCCTATCGACACCAATGAAACCGCACATATGGCAAGCCATAGCAGTATTAATTTTTTCATACGCTAAAAAAATCGTCTCTAAAAATGGCGATAAACCTTTCATTCAAAGCCAATCGGTCTAAGGTTAGAATTTTTGCAAGTTCAATACAGCTCAGCTTCTTATGAGTTATGGGCTGCTGGCTAAAAAGTTATGTTTAAATTTTCGGCGTATTTTAAGTGATTTAAGTCACACTATTGGTTGATAGTTGTATTAAATTTGCAATTTAAACAATCAAAGACTGTTTTAAAGCCAATGTTTTTGCGCCATTCGTGCTAGTTCGGAACTCAGTTCCCAAAATGATGCTCGATAACAACAAAAAAGCCATCCGCTAAAGGATGGCTTTCACTTGCATAACATGTCTCGAAGTTGTGCTGAATAATTTGAATGAAAAGGACTTATTTTAATATTTGTAATTGTTCCATCAACCAAGCCATGTATTTATCTTGATCCATAAAGTCAGGCGCCGTCCCTGTATCCAAACTATAAAATTGTTGATTAAATTCAATCACAATCTGTTCAGTCAGATGCCAATCTTCAATCATGCGAAAATACTGACTGAAGAAAAAACGGTTCTTGCCCCAATTGTTTAAACTTTCCAAACGTGGATATTGGCGGTTCGCGATAAAGTCGATATAGACCTGCTGAATATCATCAAAAATCTGAATAGCTCGCATGAGCATGGACCTCTATATGATGTAAAACCTTGCTATAAGCCACTTTATCGCGCAATTTTGAAAGAGAGATGACAGTCAGTTAAAGCTTTTGTTTCAACTCTGAACGGTTCTTTTGGCGGATCTCATCCATTTGTGCATTGAGCGCTAACATCTCTGTATAAAGCTGATTAAACTGCTTTAAAGGCGCATCTTCATAGAACATAAATAATTTATTTTTCTTTTCCCATTTATTGGCTTTCAGCACAGCAAAGAGCTCATCAGCCTTCGCCAAGCTTTGCTTTTCTAACTCAAATAAAGCATGCGACTCATCACTATCACGACTGTCTCTTAAACTCTGCGCAATTTGCTGACGAAACACCTGTTTGACCGCCAACTGTTTGGCCTGCGCTAAACCATTTTCCTCTTGCTGTGTGGTTTTTTGTTCATAAGCATCGACCACTGCATGCACCTGTTGCAGCATTTGCTCAGTCTCTTGATATTGGTTTTTTTTATCTTGCAACAAGCGATCGATGTCGAGAAATTTATCCCAATTCAGTGCTTTAAGATCACGAATATATTGATTTCGCGCTTCTGCACGCTGCAGCATTTGGCTCAAAATAAAATCCGACATGATTTTATAATCCCCCGTTAGCCGTGCATCTGTCACATTAAGTTGTATCGGTTCTTCCCAGTGCTGAGCTTGCTGAAAAATTTGCTCGGTTTTTTCGCGCAAAACCGTTTCATAGGTCGAGAGTTGCACAGCTTCTTTTTGCTGTACTGAATATTGATAAAACATCCATCCAAAGACCAATACCGTAGCACTGGCCAAGACAACAAAGATACGCGGCATAATGAGCTCCGAATGCCCTTTTATTCAGTTTAACCAAAAGTTTGAAGATTGACGATAAAATAGCCATGCTTTTTAAGGAGGCTATTTGAAATCATCAATATAGAAAGTCTTAAATTGCGCATGTCATCAAAACGAAAATTCATGGATAAAACATGAATTTTCGCCTTCAATTTGCTGTAGAGATGTATTCGATTATGGGGTCTTGATCGGATTGGTATTTAACTGATGGTCGATGTTTCCGAGATTGATTTGCTCACGACTGATTTGCACATTGGTCGCATTACGGTCGATCCCAAAGGGTTGCAACATAATATATAAACCATTGCGTGGGTCAGAAGACTGCAAACCTGCGGCAATATTTAAAACATGCTGTTGCATCAAAGGCGATAAATTCGACATATCTGGCACTGCTGTGGCGGGTAAGATATCAATATTTGACACGATTGTTGCATCGACACCTTTGTTTTGAGTATCACGCTCAAGTTGCATCACCCGTTGCTGTAAGGCTTTACGGCGATCCACCTGCTCTTGATACTCAACAATGCCCGTCTCTGCACGCATTTCACGCTCTGCCATAATGGTTAAAGCAGGCATCTGAATAGCTTGTTGTTCGGTTTCATCAGCTTTTGTAGTGGCTTTTTCCGCAGCCAATGTACTCATAGCCGTCATTGCTGCACTAACAAAAACCAAAACGGAAACAGATTTAGGGAGATTCATCATGTTCATTCCAAGAGATTTAAAAATAGAAAATTGAAAAAATTTACACTGCTATTATTGTACAACAATTAATCAATTTACCAGATTTAACCCCGACAAACGGCAGGATAGCACAGCTAGTTTAAACCTCACGTTGCTCATTCTGGACTTGAGATATCATCCTTTACCTATCTGCATTACCACTGCTTTTTCTTTTTTATACTGTTCCAATTCTTAACAGCACAGGAAATGACAAAGCAAACTCTTGCTGCGGATGTCGGCTAAAGAAATCCTGCAAAGCTGCACACGGCTGAAGTGTCGGATGCCGCTGTTGATAGTGTTTAAGCCCAGACCATGTTTGCAAATAGTCCAAAATTTGCTGTGAACTCCACCTGTAATTTAAAAACAGCTGAGGTGTCGCTAACTCCTGAAATGGAAACGGAATACTGCGATATTCTTCGTCGATGTAACAACGTTCAGCATCCCAATAGCCTTTTAACGTGACAAAATACAGATCCTGTAAAAGCTGGTTCAATTCCGCGTGTTCAAATTGAATCAGACCATAACCCACAATGGCGATATGACCTTGGGGTTTCAATACGCGTCGTACTTCTGCATAAAATGCAGCAAAATCGAACCAATGAATCGCTTGCGCGACTGTGATTAAATCCGCTGAATGGTCGGCAAGCGGACAATGTTCGGCGCTAGCTTGCTCATAACGCACATTATCTAAATTGGGTGCTTGTGCCAATTGCTCAGCACTCAGATCTGCCGCTAAAACCTGTTGAAAATAGGGTGCCAAACCTTTGGTAAATTGACCTGAACCTGCACCGCAGTCCCATGCCAGTTCACGCACGGCAACATGCTGCAAGATGCTATCAACGACTTCAGCAGAGTAACTTGGACGTGCTTGTTGATACAGCGCACTCCCTGTAGAGAAAAGATCTTTCATTGCGGGGATTCATTGGTTGTTTTTTTATCACTTTAATCGAATTTTTAGGGTCGGAAACTAGCACTTAAGTCATAGCTTCAGCGATAAAATTTGAGCTTCAAATATTTACTCAATCACATGCTGTATATAAAAACTGGTCTGCGCAATCGGGCTTAATTGATCATTCATTTGATAATATTTCACATCATAATGACCAGTTTTCCATCCAGTCATAGGATAGAAACTCACCCAGTTTTGTTGCTGTTGCTCACTGACTTTGCGTGGCGTAAAGAGCAGCACTTCACCGCTATCACGATGCGTCCAACGCACCATGACTTGCGTATTGTTTGGAACTTTACCCAAGGTATCAAAATGTGCATATAGCGGCTGTGTGACATAGATTTCACGAGGTAAAACCTGATCTACATCTAACTGTGATTGTTCTGTCACATAGGCCTGCCCTGCCAATCGCTGCTGCGGATCATTTTTAGCTTGCAGAAACTCGTCTAACATCTGCTGCGCAAACTGTTGCTTATTTTGAATCCCTGCAAAACTGTAATTGGGAAATGCCTGCTGTAAATATCGCCCCAATTGTTGATCTGAAGTCTGCTGAATAATGCTCTTTAGCTGACGATGTTGGCTTTTGAGTTGTTGCTGTATATCTTTAGAATGAGGTTGATCCGAGGCATCTTGATCTAAAGCCAAGAGTGCCACAGGATTACTCGTCGCCAAAGTTACAAGCGAGTGCTCAGGTGGCGGCGACGTCAAGCTTGGTTGGTCATTCCACGATGCCGCAATATAGCCCAGTGCAAAACAGAGCAGTCCAATCGCCGCATATTGAAGTCGCTTCAACTGTCACTCCACGAATCTATGTTCATTTGATTAAAGCCTACAGCGGAGCACTTCTGTGCCGACAATATATTCACCAGAGCTCATCGTCGTACCCGTGTTAATCACCTGATTTAAGCTAAAGTTAGATCCAACTTTTAATTTAAGCAGACCATTATCACATGCTGCAGTTATTCTGCTGCCCGATTTCATATTGGATACACAGCCCGTTTTGGTCACGGCAAAAATTGTTTGCCCTGCGGAAATACTGGTGCTGCATGATGCTGTGATTATTTTATCGAGCGATGATTCACAAGAAGAACAATTGCCATTATCACAAAGCGCTGCTGCATTTTCACTTTTACATTCATAGGTCACACCATTTTGAATAATGGTTTTAGAATAGGAAGAATCGACATTACTGCCGCCCCCGCCACCACATGCGCTCAGCAAGACACTCATACCGATCAAAACAGGAAATAATATTTTCTTCACAACCTTAACCCTTATTTTTTAATAATTTTCTTATAGCCATTGGGCTCATCATCTGGCATGGATTGTAGCAGTTAAACTGTGCGAAATATCAACACCTGAAAAACAGCAGACGAAAAAAAACCTCAAACAATGGTTTGAGGTTTTTTCGAATATGGTGGCGAGACCCAGGATCGAACTGGGGACACACGGATTTTCAATCCGTTGCTCTACCTACTGAGCTATCACGCCGATGCGGTGTATTAAGCCGCATCTCAGTTAATTAGTCAATCATATTTATAAAAATATTTTTCGTATGCATATTTTTTAGGCAAAAAAAATCCCTGATGGGATCAGGGATTGATAAACTGAAAAATCAGTTTTGAATATGGTGGCGAGACCCAGGATCGAACTGGGGACACACGGATTTTCAATCCGTTGCTCTACCTACTGAGCTATCACGCCGATGGGGCGTATTAAACAATTTCAGTCTCATGGCGTCAAGCATCCGTTGCGCTTTTTTGTGCAAATGTTTATTTTTAAATCAATATTTCACACTATTTGCTTATTTTTTGAGTGATTTCAAATTTCCACAGCTGAAATTACAGTGACGAAACTGTATTTATCCAACAAAAAAGCAGCTCAATGGCTGCTTTATTATTGGAGGGCAGGTTATTCAGCCGCAGTAATTTTTCCAATGTGTGCCAAACAGCGGTGGATCGCGCCACAACCTGGTTCAAAAGTTTTCACCCCTTTTTCTTCTTCCATACGGGTGGCCTCACTGACCAAGCGCTCTGCAACACCACGCCCACGATTTGCAGGGTGTACCACAATATATTCAAGGGTTTTGCTTTCACCTTGGCCTGTACACCAAATCGCACCAATCAATTTTGTATTAAATTCTGCAGTATAAACTAAGGTATACTGAGCTAAGTTCTGCTCAAGTTGTTCAATCGCATCGGAACCGTCGCTAAACTCAGGGCTGGTGTCATACAGTCGCTCAAGCTGGCTGCGCACTTCATCATTTTCTAAAGAAGTATAGGCATGTACGGTAATAGGCATTGATAAACCCTCCTGAGCAATCTAATATGCGGTGACTTTTCGTCACAGCGAAAATATTTTTACATCAATCATTTTGACGTATTTGAGGAACGTGTCTATGACAGATCGTATCAGTGAAGTGGTAAGAAACACCAACGAAACCAAAATTCGAGTTCGTGTGAATCTTGATGGTACTGGTCAAGGCACTTTAAACACTGGTGTTCCATTTTTAGATCATATGATTGATCAAATCAAGCGACATGGTCTGTTTGATATTGATATTCATTGTGATGGCGATCTTGAAATTGACGATCATCATACCGTAGAAGACTGTGGGATTACACTGGGCCAAGCCTTTGCTCAAGCACTGGGCAATAAAAAAGGCTTACGTCGCTACGGTCACTTCTATGCGCCACTTGATGAATCACTGAGTCGTGTTGTGGTTGATTTATCTGGCCGTCCGGGTCTTTGGATGGATATTCCATTCACTCGCGCACGCATCGGGACTTTTGATGTGGATCTTTTCTCTGAATTTTTCCAAGGTTTTGTGAACCATGCGTTAATGACGCTGCACATCGACAACCTAAAAGGCAAAAACAGCCACCACCAAATTGAAAGCGTATTTAAAGCCTTTGCCCGTGCATTACGTATGGCGTGTGAAGTTGACCCGCGTGCCGAAAATACTGTTGCGTCTACCAAAGGAACATTGTAATGACCCGTATTGCCCTTCTTGACTATGGCATGGGAAATCTTCACTCAGCAGCAAAAGCCCTCGAACACGTGGGTGCAACTGTTGATGTCACCAATGATCCTAAGCTGATTGCACAAGCAGATAAAATTGTGTTCCCCGGTGTGGGAGCAATGCGTGACTGTATGCAAGGCATGCATGATGCAGGCATTGATGAAGTGGTCCGTAAAGCGGCATTTAATAAACCTGTGCTTGCGATCTGTGTCGGTATGCAAGCCCTAATGCAGCATTCCGAAGAAAATGGCGGTGCAGATGCATTGGGTATTTTTGAAGGTTCGGTTAAACGCTTTCCTGACGTAGAGGGATTAAAAGTGCCGCACATGGGCTGGAACCAAGTGCATCAGGCAGACCCTAGCCATCCGATGTGGAAAAACATTGAGCAAGATGCACGTTTCTATTTCGTACATAGCTTCTATGTAGAGCCGCAAGATTCAAGCATTGTCGCTGCTACCTGTGACTATGGTTTGGAATTTTGTACCGCAATTCACAAGGAAAACTTGTTTGCGACACAATTTCACCCAGAAAAAAGTCATACAGCCGGTCTGCAATTGCTGAAAAACTTTGTGGAATGGGATATTTAAAATTCCTTCACCGCAAAAAAGCCCGCTCCTTGTGGGCTTTTTTGTACAGTTTATTTTTCATCCTTTTATTTTCTACATATTCATTTTAGAATTTGCCTACTTATAAAAATACCAACGCCTAGGAATAATAATGAATACCTTCACATCTGACTCACCGACCCAAGCCAGTGGTCGCTTTAGCCGTCGCGCATATCTTGCATGGAATCTACTTCTCGGCATTATTTTTACGCTAATTGCTGTTGTGGTCGGCCTGCTCATACCCGGTGCGCAAAATGCGCTGACTGAGGGTGCTATGTCAACGCCACTCATGATTATTTTCTTTATCATGTATGCCATCGTCATTTATTACAGCGTCATTTTCTTAATCCGTCGTTTACATGACCGAGACCATTCAGGATGGCTTGCACTGCTGATCTTAGTTCCTGTAGTGAATATATTGTTTGCGCTCTATGTGTTATTTGCACCGGGTAATAGCGGTAGTAATAGCTTTGGACAACCACGCCCGACCAAAGGCTGGGAAACAGTGCTGGCTGTTTTGTATATCGTGGTGTTTATAGTCGGGATACTTGCTGCGATCATGATTCCGTCTTACCAAAACTAAGTGATCCGCTCTCAACAAGCCACGATTCAACAACAATAATGATAAATCATTAGATGCCGCCTAGATCGCTCTAAACAGCAATACACCTATTCAAACAAGCTCACACAAGTGGGCTTTTTTTGTACTTTACCTTTATAATCAACGCGCTTTTTATGTTCAGGATCAAATCCTGTACTTTTTCACATTTTTATGTCGTTTTTAGCTCAATTTTTGCGGTTAAAAATGAATGATAACAATACTTTTTACGATAATTTAAGATCATTTAATATGAATAATTCACCCAATATAAACTCTGGTTGGAACCGTGACGGTCGTTTTAATCGCATGTCTTTTATCGGTTGGAATGTCTTTTATGGCCTCATGCTGAGCATATTGATGCTACTGATCGTCAGCATGATGCCCAATACCCTCAATGCCCTAATAGCTCACGCTGAAAATCCAATGACGCAAGTGATTGGATTTATCCTAAATGTTTTAATGCTGATCCCTTTGATGATTTTTTCAGTGCGTCGTTTGCATGACTTTAATCTCTCAGGCTGGTTTGCACTCTTAGAGCTGATTCCGTTGCTCAATATCGTCATGTGCATTGCGCTGATGCTCATCCCGGGGTCTGCAAATGCCAATCAATATGGTGAGCCACGTGAATCCAAAACATGGGAGGTGGTTCTCGCCTTTCTCTTTATCGGTTTATTCTTACTGATCTTGGTAAATGTATTATTTACTGCGCGTTTTCTGTTTTAAGTTACTGTCTTTAAATCTCTTGGTCACTGTGTTTAAGTGCCCTCGTCACTGTCATAGCAACGCGCTATGACAGGCAGGTGAGTCAATGGCTCATGCTCAACGCCACATCTCGGTATTTGCATTTCCCTACTAAACGCTCTAGGCTGCAACAACAAGCCTTTGAATTAAATCACAATGACTGATGCTCTACCGACACCTATTTTGCCAACAAAAGAACAGATTAAAAATTTTCCATTGTTCCAAAATTTAGTGCCAGAGCAGATCCATGTCATTCACAATGCAGAACAATGCCAACACTGGGCCGATGAATTGCAGACGACTGCCTTATTCGGTTTCGACTCTGAATCTAAGCCGACTTTTCGTAAAGGTGAGGTCTCTACCGGTCCACATTTAATCCAACTCGCTACGGCGCAACAGGCGTGGTTGTTTCAAATGAACGAATGCACTTGGGATTTTTTAAAGCCGATCTTGAGTAATCGTGATCAAATTAAAGTGGGTTTTGGCTTAAAAAATGATGCGCATTTATTTCGTAAAAAAGGCATCGAACTGAATAGTGTATTGGAACTCTCCAAGTGCTTTGCTTCTTTTGGCTTAAGCCAACCTTTAGGTTTAAAAAATGCCATGGCACTGCTTTTTCGTGTGAATTTTCCAAAATCTAAATCGGTCAGCACCTCGAATTGGGCCAAAAAGCGCTTAAGTCCGGAGCAAATTCGTTATGCCGCTGCCGATGCCTATGCCCCTGTTTTGGTCTTTGAAGAATTATTACAACGTGGCTTATTACCCAAAACCATTCCCAATACTTCTCTCAAACTAAGAATTCGTCCGCACATGAATTTATAAATCCTTAATTATTTTAATGATTTAATTTATATTCAGCGATGTAACCGCTCTGTAACTGGATATTGCCCCAATCTATGGCATGACCAAGTGCAAAGATCGGCTGAAGAGTGCCAATGAATTTGCAGTTTATTTGCACTAGAGATTTAAACAGTACCTTATTGCCTTAAAAATAGTCACAGCACAGCCTAAAAACAATAAAATTGCACCTTTTAAGTACATTTATATCTTTGATTTAACTCATTTTAATTACATTAATATACATTTGTATTTTTATTCAACTAAGGTTTTGATCTCTCTTGGTTTTCTAGCAGAATTACATGATTTATCTCATTCTTTCTATACTTTCATAATTTGTTTTCATCAATCTCCTTTTGCTAAAACAAGTCTGCAAAATACATAACACATCATAATTTAAAAACTTGGAGAACCTGACATGTTGAACTTATTTACAGGAAAAATCAGCGGTGTACTCAGCCTGACTTTACAAGGGATCAGTAAAGCGGTTGGACTGGTTTTAAATACTGTTTTGGATACTGTAGACAGCGTTTTAGAGACCGTGAGTAGCTTAACAGCCCCCTTAACGGATGCACTGACTGAGCTTCCACTCATTGGGGGGACCATCGAAAAAGTACTCGCAGTTGAAAATCAGTTAGTCGGCACCTTAGGTGATGGCTTACATGCGGTAGCCGATCAACTAGCGACAGGTGATCTTCTCGGCGGTGTACAGACCGCTCTCAATGGCGTAACTGGTGTGGTCGGTCAAACTGTGACTGAAGTTGCAGGTTTGGTTGATCATCTCAGTGGTGTGGCTGCACCAATCACAGATGTACTTTCTGACCTGCCATTGCTGGGCGGTCTATTGGATGCAGTGGGTGAAACCACAGGTAATTTAACAGGCTTGTTGGCTGAAACGGGCGACTATGTAGCCAGTATTGATCCTACCGAATTATTAACATCCGTCCTGAACGATCCTTTAGCAAGTGTGGGTAGTGTCGTGCAAGATGTTTCAGGCACTTTAGATGCCTTACTGGATGACATTGCACCGATTACATCGATTGCCACTGAACTTCCTGTAGTCGGTGATCTCGTTCAAGTGGTCGGTGAAAGTACCACAGCCCTCAATCAAGGCTTATACGATGTCGGTAGCTTACTTCAATCCGTAAACATCGATTTATTACAAACAACCGCTTATGTTTAATGACTAAAAACACTAATACACAGCGCATTTTTATAGACCAAGAATAAAATCCAATCCTCTATTTACACTGGCCTGACACATGTCAGGCTTTTTTAATTCATCAATTCTGATATTAGCATTTAGTGAATAGCCGTTTATTTGATAAGATTAGGCACAAATTCATTCTTAATTTGATTGAGCAAGGAGCGAAAGCATGCTGATCATCCCTGCAATTGACCTGAAAGATGGCAAATGTGTCCGTTTAAAACAAGGTCGTATGGAAGACGATACCGTATTTTCTGACGATCCAGTGGCAACTGCACAGCATTGGGTAAATGAAGGCGCGCGTCGCTTACATTTGGTAGATTTAAACGGTGCTTTCGCTGGTACACCGATTCATAAGCCTGTGGTTGAAGCGATTGCTAAAGCACAGCCTGAATTGCCAATTCAAATTGGTGGTGGTATCCGCTCTCTTGAAACCATTGAACACTACCTTGATGCAGGCGTCTCGTTTGTCATCATTGGTACAAAAGCGGTAAAAGAGCCTGAATTTGTTGAAGAAGCGTGCAAAAAATTTGCAGGCCATATCATTGTTGGTATCGATGCCATGAACGGCATGGTGGCAACAGATGGTTGGGCAAATGTCACAGACGTGAAAGCTACTGATTTGGCAAAACGCTTTGCAGATGCTGGCGTATCAAGCATTGTCTACACCGACATCGCACGTGATGGCATGATGCAAGGTGTGAACGTTGAACAAACCGTTAACCTTGCAACGTATTCAGGCTTACCTGTTATTGCATCGGGTGGCGTGACCAACCTTGACGACGTGCGTAACTTAAAAGGCCAACCGGGTATTTTAGGTGCGATTACCGGTCGTGCAATTTATGAAGGCACATTGAACCTTCGTGAAGCTCAATTACTGCTTGATCAACAAAGCTTATAATTTGCCCGAGCAGAAAAGAGGTCTTCGGGCCTCTTTTTTTATTTCTCCTCTTCAAACAATCAAATACACATGTCAACCGTCCAATCTGCTTGGAAAGCCAAGTTTCCGCAGCTCGCACTCATCCTGATTACCATGATTTGGGGCGCCAGTTTTATCACCGTGCAATACGGTTTAAATTTTAGCAGTCCAGTGCTGTTTGTCGGTCTACGTTTTGCCGCAGCTACACTGGCTGTGAGTCTGTTATCGCTCAAATATCTTAGACATTTTTCTCAATACGATGTCATTGCGGGCGCAAGTATTGGCGCGGTAATTGCGATCGGCTATGCGACGCAAACAGTCGGCTTGCAAAGCATCAGCAGCAGTGAATCGGCTTTTTTAACTGCGCTGTATGTACTGCTGGTGCCGATTTTTATGTGGCTCTGTTTTCGGCATAAACCGCATGTAATGACATGGCTGGGTGTGTGTTTGGCTTTTGTTGGTTTGGTCTTTTTAACTGGTAATGGTTTTGGCGCTATTCAGCTCAATTTTGGACAAATCATTACGCTGCTCGGTTCGATTGCCATTGCCTTTGAAATTATCTTGATCAGCTATTTTGCGCCCCGCGTCAATCTGCGCAGAGTGACGGTTCTACAACTGGCATTTGCCTCACTGTTCTGTTTTTGCTTTGCTCCACTGGTAGGTGAAACCACATTGCCCAAATTTGAATGGCCATTAATCGCTGTACTCTGCGGATTGGGGCTGGCCAGCGCCGTGATTCAACTGGTGATGAACTGGGCGCAGCGTATGGTTGATCCTGCACAGGCGGCAATCATCTATGCAGGTGAACCGGTTTGGGCCGCAATCATTGGGCGGCTTGCGGGTGAACGCTTAACACCGCTCGCTCTCATTGGCGGACTGTGTGTAGTGCTTGGTGTGATTGTGAGTGAATGGCGGCCGAAATGGTTAAAGAAACGCTAATTTCTGCATCCTCTATTAGATCAAAAAAGCGACTCATACGGTCGCTTTTTTGATGCCAAGATTTTTATTCCAAAAAGTTCTGAACTCGCATTACTCATACATAGGTCGGTTGTCATTGACACGGATTAAACCTTTAATCGCGCGGTACACAATCCATAACCAAGACAGTCCGATTACCGTGACGCAGAAGGTACTCGCTCCCAGTGCTACACCTGCAAAAGCATTGGCATTATTGCCGGTAAAGAACAGAAAAATAAAAGGCACGAAAGCAATGATGTTCCAAATGAGATACCACCAAAACGTGCGAATCTGCCAAGTGAAATGGCTTTCAAAAATCGTGCCGCGCACATCACTGCGTTTGACGTAATTGATAATTAACGCGAGGACCGCAAGCAAGCCGGCAGAAAAAATTGCCACAATATAAAGAATATACAAAATAATCGTGAGCAGGCGGTTTGGATCTTTATCAATGGAATAATTCATTTCGCTCTCCGTCATGATGATTTTGTGGATCGTTCCACCTACTAAATATGCAGGATATTAAATGGTGAAATTAGCCATAAAATCAGTAATATGTTAAAGGCTATGGTATAGAAATATATTTTCCGAAACGGTTGTTTTTGTGTTTTATGCCGCAAACGTTGCTGAGCCAGCCATGCCGCAGGCCACCCACCTAAAAAAGACAAAAGATGCAGTGTATTTTCTGGCACACGTCGGTTCCCCATTTGCGCAGCTTCTTTATCTTGAGCATAGAACCAATAGGTCAGGACATTGATAATACTTATAAAAAGCAGCACCATGCCACTGAGTAAACCCGCCACAGATAAGCCCGCCAAGGCTAGGATATACACAATGCACAAGATTTGCATCGGCTCTGCCTGACGTGGCATCTGCACCACATTTTTTTTATTGGGGCGTTGTGTAGCTTTGGTTTGTGAGGCTTTTAAATAATGCACTTGCTGCGCACGAAAGCGTCCGCGTTCGTCTAAGATCACAGCATAATCCAACGCGCAGCCCACGATTGGTCGTGGGCCGGGACGGGAAAAGTCTTTGATGTGCAAAAATACGCGATCTTTGGTGCTATCGTTCGGTTGAATGAAGCCGTAGCCCTTGTCATCAAACCATTCTACTAAGCGTCCTTGATCACGCATGCTTTTCCCTCTCGTTGTTTTTAAAATTTATGCAGTGACGAATTTTAATCGTTCAATCAGCATATTACGCATTTCAGCAGGGTTTTTCTGCAAAATATCATCACCTGTACGACCTTCTGCCGCATTTTTCTGTGCCACCTGTAAACGCATCATCCAGAAGCGACCCGCCGCCATTGCCAAATATAACTCTAGACATGATTTTTCATCTGCGGTTAATGGGCGCACGCTTTCATAGGCATTTAAAAAGGCAATGGCTTTGTCTTCATTCAAATGCACATCCGGATATTCAGTACAGAAGTCATTTAAAGTAATAGCAATATCAAACAAGAGTTCGTCTTTATTTAACTCATAAAAGTCTAAAATGCCGTTAAGTTGATCGCCTTCAAATAGAGTATTGTCACGGAACAGATCAGAATGAATAAAACCGCTAGGACGGTCTGGATACATCGCCGTTAAGATGTCATATAAGCCCAACAGATTGTTAAGTAACGTGGTATCTGCTTCATTTAATGTTGGACGAATATCACGTGAAACTTGTAACCAATAAGCATGATCACGATATTCTGCACGTTCCAAAGGGAAATCTTGTAAAGCCACATGCATTTTCGCTTGGGCTACAGCAATCGCTTCTGCTTGCGCTAAGCTCGCAGGCATGGGATGGTGACCTTGCATGCGTGGCGCAATTTGTGCAGGTTTATCCTTTAAACTATGAATCGCTTTACCTGAATGATTCAGCGGTACAGGCACAGCTAGACCAGCCTGCCCCAAATGTTCAAGTACAGGGACCAGCTCCCCTGCACCTTGCTCGTCCATCTCTTCAAAAACGGTTAATACATACTGCGTGCCATTTTCGCAAACAATAAAATAGTTGGTATTTTGAATACCGCCTTGAATCGGAATCAGGTCAATCACCTCCAGTCCATAAGGTGCTGCAAAATCCTGAACTTCCTTTAAAGTCAAAGTGGTATAAACCGACATAGAAAACCTGCGAAAAAACTTACATATTTTTGATAGAATAACCGCTCCGACTACTAAGGTGTAGCATCTAAGTCGCGAAGTTTCATAATCGGCTGTTATTTTTGGAAAAAATTATGCTTGCTAAACGTATTATTCCTTGCCTCGACGTGGACAACGGTCGTGTAGTGAAAGGTGTTCAATTTCTTGATATTCGTGATGCAGGCGATCCAGTTGAAGTTGCACGCCGTTATAACGAACAAGGTGCGGACGAAATTACCTTCTTAGACATTACCGCAACCTCAAATGGTCGTGATACCACTTACCGTACGGTAGAGCGTATGGCTGAGTCTGTATTTGTGCCATTAACAGTCGGTGGTGGCGTGCGTAAAGTAGAAGATATCCGCCTGTTATTAAATGCGGGTGCGGACAAAGTTTCGATTAACTCTGCGGCTATTTATAACCCTGAATTTGTACAAGAAGCCTCTCAGCGTTTTGGCGCACAGTGTATTGTGGTTGCTATTGATGCGAAAAAAACCGGCGATAATAAATGGGAAATTTTCACCCACGGTGGTCGTAAAGAAACCGGTATCGATGCCATCGAATGGGCGGTAAAAATGGCGGACTTCGGTGCAGGTGAATTACTCATCACATCGATGGATGCTGATGGAACCAAAGCTGGTTATGACATTGAACTGATGCGTAATATTAATGACCGTGTGACCATTCCAACCATTGCTTCTGGTGGTGTCGGTAATCTACAACATTTGGCCGATGGCATTTTAAAAGGTGGCGCAGATGCGGTGCTTGCAGCCTCTATTTTCCACTTTGGTCAACACACCATTCCTGAAGCGAAAAAATATCTTGCAGAACAAGGCATTGAAATGCGTCTTTAATTGATTCGTTTTCAATGAGGATTGAAAAAGAGCGATGATTCGCTCTTTTTTTGCTTTGGTGTTTTTGATGCAACGCCATGGAGTTGTAGCAGCGAATCGTCGATTTAATTCATCCACTATAGACATAAAAAAAGGAGCCTTGTCGGCTCCTATAAACCAAGAAAAACTACAGCACTTGGTCTGATACTTAAAACAAATGAAAAAATATACATAGCAACTTCATCAATCAACTCGTCGTGTACAAGCCTTTTGATGATTTAAATATAGGGCATTTGCACTGCATTTGATTGACAGTAGATTCATAATTTGTTGACAAATTGCGACAACTCAATTGGGTAGAAAAGCTTGTTGTCACAACGTACAACGCTTTCACATTAGACCGTTTCAAGAAGTGCAACTGGCTTTTCACGCTCAGCGACCCACTTTGCAGGAAATACCCGATTGACCCAGTGTGACAATGGTTTCGCAATCGCTGTCGGCAGCAGCACACCCAATGGGTTCTGTTCCTGTAATTTCGCCGAGGAAATCACCCGAGTCCCTAAAATATAATCAAACCACGGTTTGGTCACACACCAATTGGCATCCTGATTTGAGTTCATATGGTGGTCATAGTGCCATGGAATCTTTTTCATCGCCCACTCTGGCTCAAGATGTGCGCGACGATGGATATAATAATAATTGCAAGCACTATACAGCACTGCCAAGCTCATTCCTTTCGACACAGGGTAAAATAACGGCGTAAATACACCTGCAACTACAGCCAAGGATATGATTTCATTTTTCGTGCGCCAGTTCTGTACGCCTTCAACATAGCCATGATCATGAAAATCTGTTTTACGAACTTCACGATGATGCTCCCAATGTGATTTCATGCTATCTGGTACAGGACTATATCGAGGTTTTCCTATCCGATGCGTACCATGCAAAACATATTTATGTGCGACCCATTCAAAGGCGTTGGCAACGACCAACCCTGCAATAAAACCTTTTAACATGACTAATATCTCCTTTTCTTAGCTCCACTATAGGTAATGAAAAGGGCTAGATATTGACCGTTTTTTTTAATATCATTGACAAAACACGACAAAATTTAGAATTAAAAAAATATGCAACAACTCAAGGACTATACAGGATCAGTCTATGGAGGACTGGGCCATTTGCTCTATGCTTATCACCAAGCTCAAGGCATTGCTATTCCTGAAAAACTGAATAAAGTTCAAAACTTAGAGCGTTTTGATTATGCCGTTTGGCGTGATTTATTGATGGATTTAGATCAAAAGATCCAAAAGCCAGCGCTGGGTTTAGAAATTGCAGAACATGTGCAACCCAAACATATTGGCATTATTGCGTATATTGCCCTGTCCTGTGAAAACTTAGGCGAAGCGCTGCTCCGCTACCATGATTTTCATCGCTTAATCTTCGATGGTAGTCCATTGCTGATTGATATTCAAAATGATTTTTTCTCGATCGGTTGGAATGATTTACCCATGAATATGGCCAATCAATTGACCGATGAAATTGCGATTGCCTTAATGCTGCAGTTTCTAAAATTATTCATGCGTTTTGAAGATATCAATTTACACGAAGTGCATTTTCATAATCCTGCACCGAAAAATGTCGCTCAGTATGAACAATATTTTCGCTGTAAAGTTCGATTTTCCCAAGAAAAGTCGAAGGTTATTATTCCCATTCAAGAACTGTCTCGCCCCTTTTCCCAAGGCGATCAGACCTTACAAAAACTGTTAATGCAACAGGCACAGTCTTTATTGGAAAAGCTGCCGAATACCACGCAAATCGACCAACGCTTACAGCAAGCCATCTTAATGGGTTTACAAAAAAATCAGTTCCAAATTGAACATGTCGCTACGCAACTGAATCTGTCCGTCCGACAATTACAACGCCATTTACAACAACAAGGCAGCACCTATCAGCAACGCATGCAGGAGGTCCGCTGTATGATGGCTGAAGAATTTTTAAGAGACCCACATTTAAGTTTGCAAAAAATTGCGCTACTGCTGGGTTATTCAGAACAGAGTGCATTTCAACGTGCTTTTAAACAATGGCGAAATTTAACCCCACAGCAATGGCGCTTATCGCAAATTGAAGCAGCAAGTTAAAATGTGACGCAGTTATCATTTTATATATTGTGATTTTCAGCAAAATCCATTAAAGCTATGCATATTCAATAAATGAATAAAACAACACTTCACAACTATATTGCACTCATGCTGAGTGAAAGATTGAAAATCTATTCCAAATGACAAAAACAAATGGAATTTTAAATGAATAAATATTTAGCAGAACTGATCGGTACGTTTTGGCTGGTCTTTGGTGGTTGTGGTAGTGCGGTCTTGGCTGCGGCCTTTCCTGAACTTGGCATTGGCTTCGCAGGCGTGGCACTGGCCTTCGGTTTAACGGTGTTAACGGCTGCTTATGCGCTGGGTCATATCTCAGGGGGACATTTTAACCCTGCCGTGAGTATCGGCTTGTGGGCCGGTGGTCGTTTTGAAGCGAAAGAACTAGCACCCTATCTTATTTCTCAATTGCTGGGTGCAACCCTCGCCGCATTTATTCTATTCATCATTGTACAAGGTCAGGCCGGATTTACAGGAGTCGGCGGTTTTGCCACCAATGGCTATGGTGAATTATCTCCAGGTAAATACTCTATGCTCTCAGCGTTAGTCATTGAAATTGTGCTGACGGCTGGCTTCCTGATTGTGATCATGGGAGCAACGGATAAACGTGCCCCTGCTGGATTTGCCCCAATTGCGATCGGTCTTGCGCTTACATTGATCCATCTGATCAGCATTCCCGTCACTAATACTTCGGTCAACCCAGCGCGTAGTATGGGTGTGGCATTCTTTGCTGAAACTGCTGCGCTATCACAAGTTTGGCTATTTTGGGTAGCCCCAATCATTGGTGCGGTGATTGGTGCGGTCATCTATAAACTGATGGCAAAAGACGAATAAATAGAAGAAGACACCATAAAAAAGCTCACAATCTGTGAGCTTTTTTTCATTCATCCCGAATTGAGCTTTGCTTCCTTCGACGGCCGATGACACAGCTTTAAAGAAATGGATTTTCTACTTCGTTTTCTTCACCGCCCTGCGCTATTTTTTCAGCTAAGTTGGTTTCTGCCTCAAGCGTGGTCACCACATCATTGAAAAATGCCTGTAAAGCTTTCGCTGCAGCTAAACCTGCTTGGTCTTTCGTCACCTGTAAATTGCCATAAATATTAATTCGATCTTGGCCATTTTCTAGCGTTAAGTCATGAATTGCATGCGACGCAGTGTCATTTTCAAATGCTTTGAACATGATGGATATCCTTCTTTTTTGTTGTAGTGATGCAGCAATAGAAATACGTGAAAAAGATTTCAACTGCAAGCAATGATCCTCTTCATCGCTCGCAGTTCAGCGCTATTATCTACTCAATTATTTCAAAATCTGTAGCAGATATTGCAGAATTTCTTCAATCAATTGTTTGACCAAGGCATCTTGATTGTTGTCATTTTCACTGCTTACCATGGATGTCTCTCCCACAGAACCACCACTCGATTTAAACTCTTTTTGCAAACTTAAAATCTTGTCTTCTGCGACATCTGCAGCACACTGGCTTTCAGCATCCCAATGCAAATAAGCGATATCTTGATTTGCTTTTACTTGGGTGGCTTTGAGTGGCAAACGGTAGGTATTACGCTTTTGGTCTTCGGTTAATTCTGGAAAGAAATTAATTCCAGTCAGTTCTTCTAGCGCACAAATACTCATGACTTTGACTGTCGGTGCCGTATCACGCAAGGTATTGTCTGCATAGTACACGCCTGCAACACCTTTTTTCGGCAAATAGATCGCCTTATAAGTAGCGGTCGGCACGATGACCCCTTGTCCGATGGTTTTTAATTTTTTCGCACTATATACCGGCCCCGTTACCACATAGACATCTTGCTTTTGTTTGGTCACTATCGCCCGTGTGGCTTCTTCTAACTCACGCCACACTTGCTGATTATTTTTGGGAGCTTGCGGCACCATATTGGCCAAAGAAAAACTGTCTAACTGCGCAGCTTTATTGGGCATATCGGCATTTGGCGCCATGTGTCCACGGTCATAGCCTGAAGATTTATAGTCTGAAAGCAAAGCCCGATATTCAGACGGCACGCGAGTCTCTTCATGAAAGTTATCTTCACGCGGAATTTTTTGACTCAGGCGTGCGGGGGTTAATGCTTCTGCAACCCAAAGCGGTGTCTTGGATATCCCTGAATACATGACATTAAAGCCATTAAAACACAGTGGAAAACTGTTTTTATGTAGGCTTTCACGGACCAAATAAGGTGGCACTTCACGATAAAATTGGTCCAAACAGGCGCTATTTGAAGTGCTGCTCATAGAAACAAGTTGTTGAATTTTTTCTTGCCCGAAAGCAATAGCAAAGCTTCCTGTTGCCACCAGACCCAACAGCACTTTTATGCCATTTTGCCCAAATAACTGTGAAAGCGGATTTGCTGAATTGCGTTTCTTTTTGACCATGACTTACAACAATGACTTCTAAAAGGACTATTTTTCCGCAGCTTAGCAAGGGTGCAAATTTTAGTACACTTTTCTTTTTTAATTTGCTTAACAATCACACAAATATTGTTTAACAAAGCAGCAGTTGATGTAACTTTATGTCGCAGTTGTGCAGTTCTTTATAGGAGGTCATGAAGCAGTTGCGTATGTTTCATTGAATTCGCCTCAAGAATTATGACAAGGTAAAAATACGAAAAATTGCGATAAAAATATACGGAGTGATTATGCATTCTAAAATTTTAGGTTTAGGTTTAATTTCAGGTTTAATGAGCGCAGCAGCATTTGCAGAGCCCCCGATTCAACCCGGTGATACATTAGAAAGCTTATCTAAAGTCAAAATTGTGACCACCGTGAATGGTCAACCTGGTTCCATTCAGGACTTAGTTTCAAGTGGCCAAGTTCAATTGGTTGAAGCTCCTGCCGGACAAGTCAATGCCGCTGCAACAGAACAGCCCTTAAACCCTGAACAGGCTCAGGCAAACCAAATCGATCCGAATGCCCCTGCAGTCCCTGCAAATGCTGAACAAGCCGTGACTGAAGCGGAAAATGCACTCGCAAATGAACAACAAAGTGTAGCTGCTGCACCTACAGAGCAGTCCGTTCCAACTGAACAAACAGCAGTGGCCAATACACCTGAAGCCGCGGTAACTGAAGCACCTGTGGAAACAGCACAGCAAGCACCTGAAGCCGTATCAGCGGATAACAACGCTGCACCCGTCATTGCCTCTTCTGCAGAAGCGCCAGTGAATGCCGATAGCGCATCGGCTGCATTGCCTGAAGCTCCTCAAGCACAACAAGATGCTTTTATGGCAGCACCTGAGACTCAAAGTGTAAATCCTGCAGATGCATCAATTCAAGCCAACCCAGAAGCACCTGTTGCTGACGAAGCCATCCAAGCTGCGCCTGAAGCCTCTGCAGATGTAGACGCGACAATCAACTAATCAGCGTATTTTCAAGGATCAAATAGCGCAACATGTTCATTCTGTTGTTTTGCTCGCATACTCCTCCCAGGAAAAAGCAACAGAATGATCTCTATGTCTTTGGACTAAATAAGTTCAATTATCCCAAATAAAAAAGCCAGAATTGATCTGGCTTTTTCGTGTTTAACTTTTAAATCTATGCCTAAAAGTTCAATCTACGTCTTAAATTTCAATCTGGCTGCCCAACTCAACCACACGGTTGGTTGGAATTTGATAAAAGTCGCTGACTGGACTGGTATTTCGCTGCATAGAGATAAACAGCTTTTCTCGCCAAGGTGCCATTCCTTCACCCAATGTATGAATAATACGGTCTCTGGAAATAAAGAAACTGATTTGCATTAGATCAAATTCAAAGCCCAATTCACGATACGCATGCTCCAAAGCGGCAGGAATATTCGGCTGATCTTTAAACCCATAAAACATCGTGATTCGATAGAATCGATCATCTAGTTTTTCCGTGATCACCCGCTCATTTTCGGGTACAAATGGCACATCTCGGGTGTTGACCGTAACCATAATATTGCGTTCATGCAGAACTTTGTTGTGCTTAATATTATGCAACATGGCATGAGGCACGATCTCAGGCGTTCCTGTCAAGAATACGGCATCACCTGGAACAAACTTGGTTTCACTACCCATGCTGACACTGCGAATAAACAGGTCAATAGGCAAAGCATCTTTACCGAGCCGATTGAGCACCAATGCCCGTCCATCTTTCCACGTCATTAAAATCGTAAACAATACCGCACCAATCAGGATTGGAACCCAACCGCCCGCTGCAATTTTTAATGATGTCGATGCAACAAAGATCAAATCAATCAATAAAAATGGCACTGCAAATATTGCCACTTTCCAAACCGGCCAACGCCATAAACCATAAGCCAAAACTGAGATCAAAATCGTACCGCAGAGCATGGTCATGGTCACAGCTACGCCGTACGCACTGGCCAAGTTCGCACTGTTTTCAAACAGCAAGATCAAGATCAGCACCGAGATAAACAATGCCCAGTTAATAAATGGTAAATAAATCTGACCACGTTCAACTTCAGAGGTATGTTTCACTGTCAAACGCGGCAAATAACGCAATTGAATCGCCTGATTGACCATAGAAAACACCCCTGTGATCACCGCTTGAGAGGCAATCACCGCGGCCGCTGTCGCCAAAGCAATCATTGGATACAGTGCCCATTCTGGGATCAGCATATAAAATGGATTGGCTAAAGCTTCAGGATTACGCAGTAGCAAGGCACCTTGGCCTGCATAGTTCAACAGCAAGCACGGCATGACCACAATAAACCATGCCAAGCGGATTGGGAGTCGGCCAAAATGCCCCATATCGGCATAGATTGCCTCACCACCTGTCATCGTCAAGATGACCGCACCCATGGTCAAAAACGCAACATAGGGCTGCTGTACCACAAAATTGAAAGCCCAATGCGGACTGATCATGGTCAACACAAATGGCGTTTGCGAAATACTCCATAACCCAAATCCGCCAATGGATAAAAACCACATGAGCGTCAAGGGACCAAAGAATTTACCCATCGTGCCTGTGCCATGGCGTTGCACTAAAAATAGCCCCGCCAAAATACCAATCGATAAGGGTTGCAGCCATTGGTTAAACATCGGCGTCGCAATACTTAAACCTTCAATCGCTGATAGCACGGAGATTGCGGGGGTAATGATCCCATCACCAAAGAACAAAGATGCACCAATAAAGCCAAGGGCGATCAGGTAGATTTTTTTGTTTTCGGCAATTCGTGTGGTTCGTAGATTCAAGGCCAACAGCGACATAATACCGCCCTCGCCATTGTTATCTGCACGCATGATGATGCTGACGTATTTAAAACTAATCGTCAGCATGATGCACCAGAAAATCAGGGACAGAATACCCAGCACAGACGCTTCGCTAATCGCCAAGTGTGCTGTGAGGAAACATTGGCGCAGCGCATATAACGGGCTCGTCCCAATGTCTCCGAATACTACGCCCAAAGCTGCCAAGGTGATGGCAGGCAATGCGGCTTTTTGTGCAGTACTTTGCATATAATTGTCTTCAATTTAGACAGGATTTTTGCGAATCATAGCACCGCTCAAGATGTTTTTGTCTAATTCAATTGTTTCTCTTGGCAGAATATATTTTTTTCGCTATTATCCACCGCGCAAAAGGTGAAGTGTCCGAGTGGCTGAAGGAGCACGCCTGGAAAGTGTGTAAACGTTTATAGCGTTTCGAGGGTTCGAATCCCTCTTTCACCGCCAGAATAAACTGCAATGCCAAGCAGAATGAAGGTCTAAATTGATAAAATTTAGGCCTTTTTTAATTTTATTGTTCTCAATATTAAATATCCCCCTAATTGATCTTCTATTTGTTTAGCTCAATAACTTCACAGTATTTAAGTCCTGATTGACGGATTTCAATCACACGTTTTTTTCCTAATGCACGACTTATGGATTTTTTATTGGCAGCAAGAAAGACACGTTTATTTACAAATACAAATTTTATATTCTAAAGACAATTACTTAAGCCTATGCTAAAAATAAATCATCCTCTCAATATAGGTACTATTCAAAAAATTATTCATTAATTTAAACATCATAGAACTGAAACGCGATTGCGGTACTTTTAACTTGATCAACGAAAAACTTAAAAAACACATTTCATATATCACTGCTATTCGGGAGAGAACATGAATAACAGCCAGAATTATGTTAAGCAGATCAAGAACGCCAAACGTGGTGGCTATACCCCAACCCTTGCCAAAGACATCAATAAACATAAAATTCAAAAAGCACAGCGTCTGATTGACGAATGGCGAAAGCTCGCCAATGAACTCCGCCCCCAAATGCAACTGGAGATGGCATATACACTTGAAGAATGCGCACAGGATCTAGACCAAATTTTAAGAATGAAATAGCACTCAACGCTCACCCATCCTATTTTTTCGCCCACATCTTGTGGGCGAAACATTACCTATTTTTATTTCTCTGGTTTTTAGAGCGAAACATCGGTTGAATGCTGAATAAATCAAACGTATAAATTACATTCGATTTGCTGTTTTTTTAACTTGCACCACTTCAAAAAATCTGTAGAATGCATTCCACAACGCCGGCATAGCTCAGTTGGTAGAGCAACTGACTTGTAATCAGTAGGTCCACAGTTCGAATCCGTGTGCCGGCACCATTTCTTAGCCTCACTTTTTAGTGAGGCTTTGATGTTTTTAAAGCCTCTTTTTTATGGCTTCCTCGCGCTAATCTGCACATAACGAATCAGCCCGTCTCGATACAACTTCTCACACAATTTTGCCGTCATCTTGATTTTGAATTGATCCACATGACTCAGGCTCGTCTGACGTTGTTGTTCTTGAATATAATCGGCAAAACCCTGAAATACGAATTCGCTGATATCTTCAATCTGGATATTTTCGAAACCTGCCTGTTGCACTTGGTGTTGTAAATTTTGCTTTGAATTTAAATTTTTCAAATTCACATCTGCTGCTTTCAACAGACTTTGATATTTCAATCGTTGCACTGAATTTAAATTCAAAAACGCATCGGACAACATCAAATAGTGAAAAGCAAAGCGTCCCTTTGAATTCAAAACATTAACAACTGATAAAAGCAATAAATTCAAATCACTATGATACGCAGCATCAATACACAGTACGGCATCCATACAGTTTTGTGGATAAATATTTTTTAAATTCAAAAATGAATCTTGTTGTATTTTGATTTTTGAATTTAAATTTTTTTGGATTTTTTCCACACATTCGGTTTGCAATTCGACTGCGGATAAGTTTTGAATTTGAAAATGTTCCATCCAAAAAACCAAGCTCGCACCCTGCCCACAACCGAGGTCTAAAACACGATCTGTAGATTTTAATTGAATGGATTCGGCAAGATGGAAAGCGAGTTTTTGACAGGCCGCAGGATAGGATGATTTTGCATCATCCCAATAGCCCAAATTGCTCCAAGCAAGTTCCGCATCATCTCCGAGTAGTCGACTGTTAATCGCATATTTATGGCTAGGGATGTGCTGACGAATTGCTTGAAGCCATTTCATGTTAGTAACCGAGTTGAGGGGCAACCTCCACTTTAGGTTTTAAACCCACAAACGGCAATGGTGCACCAAAAATTTCTGCAATATGCATAGCAGACGTTACCGCAGACTCTAAAATCGGCAGACCGTCACAAGACCATGAACCACAGAAGAAGACTTTACGTTCAGGGGATAAATGTCGTTGCTGTAACTCTTTATTCAGCGCCACGGTATGTGAATCCACCACTGCACGTGTCAAACTGACCGAAGAGATCACTTTTTTAGGATCAATCGGTGTCACTGGCTGCCAGGTTTGGAACACAGGGGTTTTACCCACCAAGCTCGGCTCAATGGAGTTGAGCCATACGGTAAATTGCTGACGGGTAAATTTACGGTCCATCATATAACTTAGTACAGACCAATCTTTACGCTTCGGTGGCATCACGGTTTGATCAGTGTGAATCACCAACTGACCTTGCTCAAATTTAAATTTCTTTAAAAGCTCAATATCGTCAGCAAACTGGGTTGAATCTAAAAATTCTTCCGTTTTGGTGGTTGGTGTCGCGACTACCACACGATCGAATAGATGATGTGTTCCGGCCTCAGTTTCCACCAAGACTTTATCGTCTTGCTCGTGCACTTTGGTAATTGCCGTACCACTTTGAATATTTAAACCTTCAATCAGTTTATCAACCAACGCAGGTGTACCACCTTGGATACGCAGCAAGGCATCGCCATTGGTCAATTGACGCAAGAAAATCAACAGCGGTTTAGCAGGCCATTCGCCAATCGTTTTCGGGTTACAGGTGCAAATGGTATACAACACTGGCATGACCGCACCATGCCAAAATACTTCTTCAATTTCATTTTTATTAATGAACTCGGCAAGCGTGATGTCCTGATTTTTTGATTTAAAAAATCGAGTGATCGCGGCTTTGAGTTGCAACATTCCTTTGACTAAACGCCAGCCATATTGTTGTAAGCCTTTACGGTTATTAATAATTGGGAAATTACCAATACGGCTACGACTGGTGGTCAACCACGTTTCTGTACGATCTTCAAATAGCCAACTGCATGCCATATAGGTACGGACGGGGAAGGTTTTAATCCCTAAATGGGTCGCCAAACTTAAGGTATTTTTCCAGAGGTGTGGATTCATCACACGCAAAGGGGCATCGATCAAGCCGCCTTCAAACTCAGTGCTGTGGCTATCCATACCACGACCAGGCAGAGCTTCGAAAATTGTAATGTTATGCCCTGCGTCTTTAAGAATTCTTGCGGTAGCCAGCCCAGCCATGCCACTACCGATGACTGCAATTTCCAATTTTCTTTTCCATCTATAAAACACAGTTTAAAAGTATGACTGATCAGAAGTTAAAAATAGCTATTAAAAAATACCAGATTCGCACTTTTTGTATGGATTTCAGTACAGCCGTTTTTAAGTTAAATTTACAAATATTTACAGTCAAAAAGCACACAATTTAAGCTTTGTTTTTTAAACATATTTTTCTTTAAAATTTTAATTACCCTATAAAACCAAACAATTAAATTAACCATTTTTATAACTTTCGGTTTACTTTAAAGCCAAGTCTCGCTAAGATGCGCCACATAAGAAAGTGATAAATTCATCACAATTTATAAAAAGTAAAATGATATTTAAATCATGACAACTATAAATACTACAGCGCTCAATAAAAAAGCCTCTGACTGTTCAGAGGCTTTTTTTTCGGCTATTTCAACGGCATGAATTTCACTTAAGCCTCATGCGCTAGCGCAATTTCACCAAATTTTCCGTTATTGAAATCATCAAAGGCTTGAATGATTTCAGCTTTGCTATTCATCACAAATGGGCCATAACCTTGAATCGGCTCATTTAGTGGCTCACCGCTAAGTAACAGAAATTGTGTGTCCTGCAACGCTTGTAGCTGAATGGCGATATCGTCTTTGGCAAACATGACCATCGAACTGTCTTGAACTTTATGGCTTTCATTCACCACAACCTCACCCTTCAAGACCACCAAAATGGTGTTATGCCCTTCAGGTACATGTAAGGTGGTTTCATATTGAGCTTTCAATTCACCATCCCAGACATTCACTGGACTAAAGGTTTGTGCAGGCCCAAGGTGACCACCCATTTCACCAGCAATCACCCGAATATGCCCTGCACCTTCATCCATGTCTATGCGAGGAATATCTTGGCGTGTGATCGCTTGATAACGAGGCTGGGTCATTTTGTCTTTTGCCGGTAAATTCACCCACAATTGAACCATTTCAAAAAGACCACCTGCTTGAGCAAATTCAGGCGAATGAAATTCTTCATGCACCAGACCCGACCCTGCGGTCATCCATTGCACATCGCCTGTTTGAATTGTGCCGCCACCACCACTTGAGTCCTTATGAGTCACTTCACCGCTGTAGGCGATAGTCACCGTTTCAAAACCACGATGTGGATGTGAACCTACACCATGCCGTGCAGTGGTGGGATCGAACTGATAAGGTGCCGCATAATCCAAAAGCAAAAATGGGCTAATCGCCTGACCTAGACGATCATAGGAAAATAAGCTTTTGACTGGAAAACCATCGCCCACCCAGTGCATTTGCTGATTACGATAAACACCAATTACTTTTTTCATTTCTTAGCTCCTATATTCATACGATAGGATGAACATAGCGCTTATTTTAAGCTTTGAAATACTTACTGACCATCTTCCAGATAGCATTCTATATCTCAAAATTAGAACAATACTCAGACATAAAATCTGCACCTCACTCAAAACCAAGCATTAATTTCGAAATTCTAAGCTTTAAGTCATATACAACGATGAATTATCCCAATTTTATGATTGAGCTTCTCATTCAAACCCATTTCATTGTCTCATTTTTACAACTATTCTAAATCTAGTTAACACGCAGATTTCATCTGATCCTGCGTAGTTGCAAACAGGAAAGAGGACAATAAAATGGGGCAAACCTTACGTTCGTTTAGACAAAGATAATGCCGCGGTACTTTTAGTTGACCATCAAACAGGTCTACTTTCATTGGTTCGCGACATTGATCCAGATAAATTTAAAAATAATGTGCTCGCACTGGCTGCAGCCGCAAAATATTTTAATCTTCCAACGATTCTCACCACCAGTTTTGAACAAGGTCCAAACGGTCCATTGGTTCCAGAACTCAAAGAGATGTTCCCTGACGCACCTTATATTGCACGCCCAGGTCAAATTAATGCTTGGGACAATGAAGACTTTGTGAAAGCCGTCAAAGCAACAGGCAAAAAGCAATTGATTATTGCCGGTGTAGTGACTGAGGTTTGTGTTGCATTTCCAACCTTGTCTGCTTTAGAAGAAGACTTTGACGTCTTTGTGGTGACCGATGCTTCAGGTACATTCAACCATTTAACCCGTGACTCAGCTTGGCAACGTATGACGCAAGCGGGTGCGCAGCTTATGACGTGGTTTGGTACCGCGTGTGAATTACACCGCGACTGGCGTAATGATATTGAAGGTTTAGGTGCGCTTTTCGGCAACCATATACCGGACTACCGCAACCTCATCAACAGCTATACGCAAAATACTGAAAAGAAATAATCCTTCAGTAGTAAAAAGCGGCTTCGAGCCGCTTTTTTTATACCTGATGTATAAATTGACGTATGATGATTTGAATTGAAATAATTTTTCACTGCATAAGGTGATCCATGCATTCATTTGATGACTATTACTACTTTTACTTGGTGGTGAAACATGGCGGTTTTAGCGCTGCAAGTGAAGCATCAAATATAACAAAATCAAAATTAAGCCGACGCATTTTAGATCTCGAAGCCAAATATAATGTCACCCTTATTCAGCGTTCTACCCGACACTTTAAGGTCACGACATTAGGCCAAGAATTGTATGAAGAATGCATAAAAGTGATCGAACAAGTTGAATGTGCGCATCAGGTGCTCCTGAAGCAAAAAAGTGAACTTGAAGGCTTGGTTAAAATTAGCTGTCCACCGGTTATGATGGAACATCAAATTCGCCCCTTGTTAAATCAATTTTTAAAAGATCATCCCAAAGTTCAGGTCGAACTCGAGCTGTCTAGCCGCCGTGTGGATGTCTTACATGACGACATTGATTTGGCGATTCGCACCAATTTTAGTAAGAATGAAGACTCGAGCATTATTGTACGTGACGTGATTAAAACCGTGCATTGCTTAGTGATTAGTCCTGAACTTTTACAAGGACGCGAGTTAAAGCATATTTTCGAATTGACAGAATTTCCGAGTATCGTTTTGGGTACACAGAAAAACCGCTATCAATGGCATTTGCATCATACGGGACAGCAAGAGCAGATTGAAATTGCCTTACAACCTCGGATTAAAAGCAATGACTTAGCCGGTGCTTATTATGCGGTACTCGATGGTTTAGGCATCGCAGACTTACCGTATTTAACGGTACAAGCAGATATTGAGGCAGGTCGTTTAATTCACCTCTTCCCCGAATGGTGCTCAAATGTCGGTACGGTGCAATTGGTATATGCTTCGCGCAAAGGTCAACGCCTAGTCATGGAAAGATTAATTGACTATTTAGTCGATGGAGTTCGTGGCTATGCTCCAGAACATGATGGCTATTTAGTCCAATGATCTAAACCACAAAAAAGCCAGAACTGAGTTCTGGCTTTTTTAAATCTACGGTTGGATTACCAAATTAGATTTTACCCACTAGGTCGATCGATGGTGCAAGCGTCGCTTCACCTTCTTTCCATTTTGCAGGACATACTTCACCTGGGTGTGCATGTACATATTGAGCAGCTTTTACTTTACGCATCAATTCAGAAGCATCACGACCAATACCACCTGCATTGATTTCAACGATTTGGATTTTACCTTCAGGGTCAATTACGAAAGTACCACGGTCAGCAAGACCATCCGCTTCAATTAAAACATCAAAGTTTTTCGCAAGTGTCCAAGTTGGATCGCCAACCATTGGGTATTCGATTTTCTTAATTTCTTCAGAAGAATCGTGCCAAGCTTTATGCGTGAAGTGTGTATCAGTAGATACTGAATAAATTTCTACGCCCATTTTTTTGAATTCAGCATAGTGATCAGCAAGATCGCCTAATTCTGTTGGACATACAAAAGTAAAGTCAGCAGGATAGAAAAACACCACAGACCATTTACCATAGAAGTCTTTTTCTGAAACTTCAATAAATTGACCGTCTTGGTAAGCGGTAGCGTTAAATGGTTTTACTTCAGTATTAATTAAACTCATTTGATATTCCTCTAACTCATTTCAGGGATTGCTTATCTGTTGAAGCTAGAATACGACTTATCAAATCATAGGTAAAACCGAACTTTTTTATAAAAACTATCGGATTTTTAGATTTACTATTTAAATCAATCTTTGCCTTTCCATCGAGAAAACCAATCAATTTCAATGAGAGCAAGGCTTTATATCCATACAGAGGGCCTGCCAAGCAGCCTGTATAAACTGTTGTTTATAGTGTGATGGTGGCGTTTTGACTTTATGCGATAACCATGCCCGACAATAATTTTCCGTTGCCCCTAAGACCAAAGACATCATTAATTCTTTGGGTAAATGCTCGATCAAATGCCAATCGGATTGTGCGGTCAACCAATCCAGCAGCGCGGTATTGCGTTGTAGATTATGTTGTTTTAACTCGGCTTGTAGCGTTTCCTTACGCATACTAAACCCTGCCGCATATAAGAATTCTGCAAAATCAGGATAGGCTTCCACCCAATCGATATACGAGCACAAAATGGCTTGAATGCCTTCCTGCAGCGATTGGGCCTGTGTCAAGGCGTCTGCCCTTTTCGCAAATTGATCTTGCAATGCCGCAAAATACAATGCTGCTACTAAACCATCTTTATTTTTAAAATGATGGTAAATCGCACCAACACTGGTCTCTGCGCGGTCTCGCACAAGTTCAATCGTCGTCGTTTCAATCCCTTGTTCTAAAAAACATGCAAGGGCTTCTCCTAAGATCTGCCTTTTAAGTTCCGCTCTGCGACCGCTGTAAATTCGTTGCAATAATGCTTGATTTGACGACATTGATACTTTCCTTTGCTCGGGTCATTTTAAAACAATGTTGGCTTTTTTTAATAGCTGTGACGTCATTTACGCCATTAACAGAATATTATTCCGTATTAGAATTATATTCTGAATAATGAAGGATAATTAAGCATGAGCCAAGCATTAAAATTATGGAAGACCTTCCAAAACAAACCCGCAGGGAAATGGACTTTTTCTAAATTGCTGTGTTTAAAAGCACCGTATTTCAGCAGTATTTCGCCTGTTTTTGATGAATTAAAGCCCCAATACTGTGAACTACATATTAAAAAACAGCGCAGTGTGTTGAATCATATTGGCACTGTCCACGCGATTGCCATGTGTAATATGGCCGAATTGGCTGGCGGTACCATGACGGATGTAACCGTTCCGAGCAGCCATCGTTGGATTCCCAAAGGCATGACTGTGGAATATTTGAAAAAAGCCGATACAGATTTAACAGCCATTGCCACGCCTGTCGATGTTAATTTTACGTGGAATGCAGGGAGTGATTATTTGGTGAATGTCGTGGTGAACAACACACGTAATGAAGCAGTTTTTAAAGCCGTGATTACCATGTGGGTTTCTGCAAAAAAATAAGTCATCGACTCAATTGCAGCATGAAACTGATCTTTCAAATGAGACATGCGAAAAAAAGCCCTCAAGATTGAGGGCTTTTTTTGATGATGATCTACCGTTTTAAACGCTGTATTTAAGGTTTATTAGAACGGTAAGTCGTCATCTAAATCTGCTGCAGCAGGAGCCGGTGTCGGTGCAGGCTGTTGTTTTGGCGCAAAACCACCTGGGTTGTTGTTGCCATAGCTATTGCCTTGAGCCGGTTGGTTATTGCCATAACCGCCTTGGTTTGAGTTATTACCGTAGCCACCTTGGTTTTGGTTATTGTTATAACCACCTTGTTGGTTATTAAAACGAGGCTGACCAAAATCACCGCCTTGACCTTGTTCGCCTTGTTGGCGATTATTGTCAAGCATTTGCATTTGTTCACCACGAATTTCAGTCGTGTAACGCTCTTGACCGCCTTGATCTGTCCACTGACGAGTACGTAATGAACCTTCAATATACACTTTAGAACCTTTGCGCAAATATTGCTGTGCAATTTCACCTAAGCGGTTATGTAACACAATACGGTGCCATTCTGTTTGCTCTTTACGTTCACCTGTATTTTTATCTGTCCATGAATCACTCGTTGCAATTGAGAACTGAGTGAGAGAACCACCATTTGGGAAAGTTTTTGTTTCAGGGTCACGACCCAAAGTACCAACTAAAATGACCTTATTTACACCACGCATCAGACGTATTCTTCCTATTTGTTTCTATTATTTACTTTATAAGAGTTATGCTTAAATGGCTACCTCTTTCCCTAACAAGTGCGTTAAATGTTGTCGCGCAGATTCATCCATCTGCTGCTTATCCACTTTTACATAAGCCACTTGCTGGTCAGACATCACCACAACTTCTTCAATACCACGAATTGCTAAAAGCTGAGAAGTCCATTCATCCGTTTCTTTATCTTCAGGCAAACTGAAAACCATAGACGATAAATAACGCGGCTGAGCCAACCCAAAACTAATGATCAACCATAAAATGGCTAGCCCTGTCAGGATGCCCCATCCCATTGCCGTATCATTTAGCAACAGAAGTTGCCCGCCAATCATACCACCAAAAAATGCCCCCAGAAACTGACTGCTGGCGTTCACCCCCATGGCAGTCGCTTTGGATTGAATTGGAGCTGCTTTCGATAACCATGACGGTAATAATGCCTCCATCACATTAAATGCGATAAAGAATAATCCTAAGCCAGTAAGCAGAATATATTTTGATTCGAAACCAAAAATTAAGATGCCCAATCCTAAAATAATGCCACCAATGGCGGTCAAGAAAATGCCGCGCATTTTGCGATATTTTTCCGCCAAAATAATACTTGGAAAGGCAAAAAACAGGCTCACGACCAAAAGCGGCAAATACACCAAACCATGTGAATGTAATGGAATATTGGCAAAGTCAATCAACTGAGACGGTACATAAATAAACATCGCGGTGAGCAGTAAATGCAATGAAAAGACTGAAACATGTAAACGATTTAGATCAGGCATTTTCAGTACTTGCTTTAACTGCGTCAGATAACCTTGTTGAAAATTTTTATGATGACGCGTTACTTTCGGTACCAATAGCAACATCGCAATCGCGGCAAGTCCCATGATGGTGGTCACCCAAAATAAACCCGAGATGCCGACTAAACCTGTGAGCCAAGGCCCAAGGCTGAACGCGACCACAAAGGACAAACCGATACTCATCCCCATCATGGCCATGGCTTTGGTACGCTGTTCTTCACGAGTGACATCGGCTAACAAAGCCATCACCACCGCAGATACAGCACCCCCACCGGCTATCGCACGCCCGATAATTACGCCATAGATACTATCGGACATCGCCGCAATTGCACCGCCTAAAGCGAATAAAAGTAGCCCGATCACCACCAACGGTTTACGGCTATAACGGTCTGCAATCAGACTAAACGGGATCTGTAAAATCGCTTGGGTCAACCCATAAACACCCACCGCCAAACCAATGAGTGCCGGTGTTGCCCCTGCATATTGCTGACCTGCCACAGAGAAAACAGGAATAATCATGAACAGCCCCAGCATACGTAAGGCGAAAATACTACTCAAAGCAAAAGTTGAGCGTCGTTCAAGAGCATTCATCATAGCTGGTTAAAAATTCATTAATCTTGGAATGGGATTATAGGACATTCAGCTTAAAGCGAAGCAGGATTTTTATTGATTTTAAATATCCTGATGATTGGACAAATAAAAAGCGCAGCTGATGCTGCGCTTTTTGGGAGATATTAGGCAAATTTAAATTAGCCTAGACTTTCTTGGCGCTTTTTATATTGAATAGAGGCAATCACCGCCCAAACAATAAATGCCACACCAATTAGACCCGTTACCACTTCAGGGACATGCAGACCCGTGCCACTCGCCAACATAATGAAGGCCAAAGCACCAATCGCATAATGCGCACCATGTTCAAGGAAGATATAAGCATCTAAGGTGCCTTTATCTACTAAGTAAATGGTCATCGAACGCACGAACATTGCACCAATAGCAAGACCGAGCATAATGATCACGACATCAGAGGTAATCGCAAATGCACCAATCACTCCATCAAAACTGAATGAGGCATCGAGTACTTCAAGGTAAAGGAAACCACCAAAACCTGCTTTGATCACGCCTGTCGGTACGCCATTTGCATCATGTCCAACCGCATTACCGTTTTCATCGACTTCAGGTTCGCCACCCAATAAATGACTCAGTACTTGGACACCGATATACACCACGATCCCCCAAATACCCGCCATTACAACCGCTAGACGAGAGGCTTCAGCCACGTTTGCCGCCATCACCAATAACGCAATTAGGGCAATAAACACGGACATCGCAGGAACGTTTGCAAGATTGGCCAAACGACGCTCTAACCAACGGAACCAATGGGTATCTTTCCCTTCATCTAAGAAGAAGTTCAGGAACACCAATAATAAGAAAGCACCACCAAAGGCCGCAATTTCTGCATGATGTGCCATCAATTTAGCTGAATACTGAATTGGATCATTCAACGCCATTTGAACCACTTCCATTGCACCCATGTCTGCAGTTACAGCCACGATCACAATTGGGAAAATCAGACGCATACCAAAGACAGCAATCACGATCCCGACAGTTAAGAAAATCATTTTCCAAAAATGGTCCCAACCACGGAGTACGGATGCATTGACAACGGCATTGTCAAAAGACAAAGACACTTCCATCACCGCTAAAATGGCAGTAATGGTCAGTGCTGTCAGCATGGCTTGCACGCCTGCATTTGGGCCATGATTCAGACCCCAATATGCAGAAATAGCAAGACACACGATCGTAAATACGATTGAGAAACCAAAATGTTTCATCATGATAGATCGACCTATTCATTCAATAAGATTTCAAAATGAGGGAATACCCAGTTTGAAGCTAAGTTTATGGCGCAATTATGCCGCTTTTCAGAATTGAAACCAAAAATTATTCGTTACATTTTGAATAAACACTCTAAGATGGAGGCTCTCAATTACATCGCATCATGGTGTAGACCCGTCTTTCATTTTTAACGACAGGAATGTTCAATGCGTTTTTCTGAAGAAGTTTGGCAACGTAATACCGCGTTATATCAGCAGATTCTCCATCTACCGTTTAATCAGGAATTGGCTCAGGGCAGTTTAAGCCGCGACGCCTTTTGCCACTATGTCATTCAGGATGCCCATTATTTATTGGCCTATGGTCGTGCGCTTGCGGTGTGTGCAGCCAAGGCGTTTGATGCCGACGATGTGATTCAGTTTTCTGAAGCCGCAAAAATTGCCATCGTGGTGGAACGCAGTCTGCACAATGACTTTATGCAAGGTTTCAACATCAGCAAAGAACAGTTTGAAAATACCCCATTAACCCTTGCCTGCCATCATTACACTTCGTTTCTAACAGCGACAGCATGGTCAGAAAGTTACCCTGTGGTCCTTGCCTCACTCCTGCCTTGCTTTTGGATCTATGCTGAAGTCGGCAAAGCCATTGTCAGCCAATCTGTGCCTAATAACCCTTACCAAGCATGGATCGACACCTACTCAGGTGAAGACTTCAATACTGCTGTGCAAAACGTGATTCAAACCATTGATCGAGTGGCCGCCCGCTGTGATGCAGATACACGTGAAAAAATGCATGCCGCCTACACGAACGGCGCAAAATTAGAATGGATGTTCTGGGACAGCGCGTATCAACAGCGGACTTGGCCTGTTGAATAAGCTATTGATTTAAGCTCTGATGTTACGCCCGTAAAAGTAATTTCGCATTTTTAATATGCTTTTTAAGTCTATTCGATGGAATCTTACATCCAGAGTTTGAATAAAGGGATCAGCCTTCGGCTGGAGGTACTTTTGTTTCGGCAAAAGTACCCAAAACCATTGTCATCCGCAAAACTCGTTCACTAGCGTCAAATTATTCAAAGTATCGCAAAAACATTTGTGATTAGAAGTCGTCCTGTCTCAAACACTTGCGGATGACTTTACCGCGTATCGTTCTTTTATTTGAATCAAATTGCGCTTCTGATTTTACTGCATAACATCAGTTAAAATGTATAAAAATTTAAGGATCTAAAATTACTTTTAGATCCTTTTTTTAATACGGTTGGATTCGGTTCAAATGACCTTACACGATCATTCAGTGTATTAGCGTTTAAAACGATACCATCCGAGGAAAATCCCCATCGCGATAATCACCAAAAAAATCGCAAAACGTGCTTCACGCAATTCACTGCGCGCTGCTTTACGTTCCTGCATTTCTTCTGAATGAAATTGTGATTTGATCATCGGATCAAGTTGAGCAATGGCCAATAAATCTTTGGGCTTTTCGCCTTTACCTAAAATCAAATACAGCCCTTTCACCTGCATTTCATTGAGTTTGCCCAGTTCAATATTCAGTTGGGTAGCTTGAGCATTATAGTCTGGCACCCAATCTTCGACGCGGGCATATACATGGACACGACTAGTATCAAAGAGCGATGCATCCTGCACTTTCTTGCCCGTTTGATCTTCCAGTTGTTCACTCAAATCGGAAAATTGGGACAGTACATAGTCTTTTGTCTGTGCCAACTGCACGCCGTCAAAAGCATACTCTTGTATTTTTTGTGCAGGATTATTTTTCAATAATAAGCCTTGGGGAACGACTTTAAAGTCCAATACGGTGTTATCAGGGACTTGGTTGGTTTGTAGCACCATATATACCACAGACCATAGCTGTTCATTTTGCGCGACCGCAGGCACGCTCACGCTATAGCGCTGCTCTGCTGCAGAGTCAATAAACTGTTCAAACGCGAGGATTTGACTGTCTTCAGCCCACAGGATTTGGCTTGAAAACATGAGGCAGATGATCACCCAAAATTGTTTTAACATTATTTGCTCTTATCATGATTATTTGCTGTTCTGTCAGAATTATAATTAACTATTCAAATACTTACATTCCAAATCACACATTTAACGATTGGAAATTCATCATAATTTTAGCCATATCTATTGTTTTATAAATGATCTAGAACCCATAAAAAGTTGATCTGAATCAGCAACGATATAGGCTTTTGATGCTTACTGAAAACTCTGCCATGCATAAATCAAAACAGCCGCAGCAAGCACCCAACTCAAAGTTGCTACACTCAAACATGCCGTTAAGCTCATACGTGTTGCGAGCAGATACACCATTAATAAATAAATGAAATAGGGGATGAGAGACCAGAGTCCAAACAACGCTGTTTTTTGTAATGCGGCTGCACCCTGATCATTTGCCACAATCACATGAGCAATCAGTGCAAAAGTCGGAAACAATGGGACCAGTCCTGCAATATAAAACGCCTTACTTTTAGACAGCAAAGCAATTAATACCACAACAAAGGCACCCATTAAGCTTTTGAGAAATAAGGACAACATGGCATTCAATAGTTTAGAGAAAACTGCATTTTACGCCTTTTCTGCGATAGTCCTGAGATTTTCCAATGCATTTTTATGCACATGACACAGGAGATTTAAATGATGAACTTAAAACAGTCATAACACCTTTATCTTTATACTCCTTTACACCACAGGCTAGATGTAAAGCGCGCTTTTTGTTGCTCAGCCATGTGCTTAAACTGCGCTTGAACTTTTAAATCTTCAGCGCTCATCAAATGTTGATTGTTTTCGACAATTGCCAAAACTAAATCAAACTGTTGAGGAATCTTTTCACAAGCCAGCTGCTTTTTTTCAGCGTCTGTTTTGGCCTGACCTAATTTCGCAATATACAGATCAATTTTTTCACTTTCGGTATTCAGCGCCAAAGTTGCTTGTTCTAAGCTGTCATATTTTTGCACTTTCGGTGTCTGATTTTCGGTACATGCACTCAAAAACACACTACACATCAATAAACCCATCACAGCTAATATTGGATTGAGATGAAGTTGCCATTTCATGTTAAAAGTCCTAGATTGCTGATTTGCAGATGTTTTAGAGCATCGGCACAGACAGCTATATTTTGATTTGGCCATTTTTCTCACAAAGTCACGCATAAATCTAGGTTTAAATTACACTTGAACATTTTTCATGCGCTATCATATATAGGTTTTTCGATGAATATTTTAGGACCCCTTGCATGAGCCAAAGCCATATCCGTATTCGAGGCGCACGTACCCATAACTTAAAAAATGTGTCACTCGATATTCCACGCGACAAGTTTGTGGTCATTACGGGTCTTTCTGGTTCAGGGAAGTCCTCTTTGGCTTTTGATACCTTGTATGCTGAAGGTCAACGTCGCTATGTCGAGTCCTTATCTGCCTATGCACGCCAATTCCTTTCGCAAATGGAAAAGCCCGAAGTTGACTCGATTGAAGGCTTGAGTCCTGCGATTGCCATCGAACAAAAATCAACGAGCCACAACCCACGCTCAACAGTGGGAACAATCACCGAAATTTACGACTATTTACGTCTACTCTATGCCCGTGTCGGCACGCCGTATTGTCCTGAACATGACCTCCCGATGGTGGCTCAGACTGTGTCTGAAATGGTTGATACCGTCAAAGGTCTAGAAGAAGGTACGGCGCTTATGTTGCTTGCCCCTGTGGTCCGTGACCGTAAGGGTGAATACACCAACTTGTTCGAACAATTACAAGGTCAGGGTTTTGTCCGTGCCCGTGTCGATGGTGAAGTCATTGATATCGACACACCACCCGAATTAGACAAAAAGAAAAAGCACACCATCGAAGTCGTTGTTGACCGTTTTAAAGTTCGTGATAACCTCGGTAACCGTATTGCAGAAAGCTTTGAAACGGCTTTACGCATGGGCGGCGATATTGCCATTTTGTCGTGGATGAAAGGCGAACAAGAAGACCGCGTATTTTCTGCGAAACACTCTTGCCCTGAATGTGAACGTGCCGTTGGTGAACTTGAACCACGGCTATTTTCCTTCAACAATCCATTCGGTGCATGCCCTGTTTGTGATGGTTTAGGCACACGCAGCCATTTTAGTGCTGACAAATTGATTCCCAATAATGAAGTTTCGATTAGCCAAGGGGCAATCCGTGGTTGGGACCGTCAACGTCCGTATTACTACAGCATGATCCAAAAAGTTGCCGATCATTTTGGTTATTCTCTAGACACACCGTGGAATGAACTCGATGCCGACACCAAAAAGAAATTCCTTTATGGTACAGGCAAGGAAAAAGTTGACCTCAGCTATATTGATGAACGTGGTCGTTCGCACAAACGTGTGCAAGCCTTTGAAGGGATTCTACCTCACCTAGAGCGTCGCTATCGTGAAACGGAGTCGAACTATGTGCGTGAGGATTTAGCACAGTATTTATCCAATGCCGCATGTGATGCTTGCGGTGGCTCACGTCTCAATGAAATTTCACGTCATGTCCGAGTTAAAGATAAAACCATCGCGCAAATCACCAAGATGTCGATCGGCGATGCTGAAAGCTATTATCAAGACCTCAACTTAAGCGGTGCCAAAGGCGAAATTGCTGACAAGATTTTCAAAGAGATTCGTGAACGTTTGCACTTCCTAGTCTCTGTCGGTTTGAACTATTTAAGTTTATCGCGTTCGGCAGAAACACTGTCGGGTGGTGAAGCTCAGCGTATTCGTTTGGCTTCGCAAATTGGCGCGGGCCTGATGGGCGTAATGTACGTGCTGGATGAACCCTCTATTGGTTTGCATCAGCGTGATAATGACCGCCTATTGGAAACCCTAGTACGTTTGCGTGACTTAGGTAATACCGTATTAGTTGTAGAACATGATGAAGATGCGATCCGTGCCGCCGACCATATTATTGATATTGGCCCCGGTGCAGGTGTGCATGGCGGTCATGTGATTGCCGAAGGGACGTATGATGAAATTTTGGCAAATCCAGATTCATTAACTGGTCAATATCTATCAGGAAAGCTCAGTATTGATGTGCCGAAAACACGCACACAACCGCCAAAACCTGAAGAGCAAATTAAGTTAATGGGCGCTGCGGGTCATAACCTGAAAAATGTCGATTTGACTATTCCTTTAGGTGTGATGACCTGTGTGACAGGTGTATCAGGTTCAGGTAAATCGACGCTGATTAACCGGACATTATTGCCGCTTGCAGCGACTCAATTGAATGGTGCAACCACATTAACGGCTGAGAAATTTGATTCGATTGATGGCTTACAGTTCCTCGATAAAGTCGTTGATATTGACCAAAGCCCAATCGGTCGTACACCACGTTCAAACCCTGCAACATATACCGGTTTGTTTACCCCTATTCGTGAACTGTTTGCGCAAACCCCTGAAGCCAAAGCACGTGGCTATGCTGCAGGTCGATTCTCGTTTAACGTGAAAGGCGGTCGCTGTGAGGCCTGTGAAGGCGACGGTATGATTAAGGTTGCAATGCACTTCTTACCTGATATGTATGTGCCTTGTGATGCCTGCCACGGCAAGCGCTATAACCGCGAAACGTTAGAAGTTGGCTATAAAGGTCGTAACATTTCTGATGTCTTAGAAATGACGGTTGAAGATGCGATGCATTTCTTCGATGCCATTCCTGTGATCCACCGTCGTTTGGAAACCTTGAACCAAGTGGGCTTGGGCTATATCCGTTTGGGTCAGTCTGCAACCACACTTTCAGGTGGTGAAGCGCAGCGTGTCAAATTGGCTCGTGAGTTGGCGAAGCGCGATACAGGCAAAACCTTGTATGTACTTGATGAACCAACAACTGGTCTACACTTCCATGATATTGCCAAGTTGCTCGACATCCTGCATGAGCTGCGTAATAAGGGCAATACCATTGTAGTGATTGAGCATAACTTGGATGTGATTAAAACTGCCGATTGGATTGTGGACTTAGGCCCTGAAGGTGGTGCGGGTGGCGGTATGATTATTGCCGAAGGTACACCTGAAGTTGTTGCGAAGAATAAAGTGTCGCATACAGCGAAATTTTTAAAGCCGATGTTGAAATAAGATTCTCTTTCCTTTAAGTGCATGATAAAACGGTGATTCATTCACCGTTTTTTATTTATATGACTTTATTAGAGATAATTGATACAGCCGTAAAAATTGGTTTAGGAGCACTGATAACTGGCGTAATTACCTACTTAAATCAAAAGGCAAATATTTCAGCATCAGTAGCAAAAGATAACCTTCTATATAATCGTAATTTATTGACCAATATTTCCAAAGATCTCGAGGAAATAAATCATCTCGTTTTAAAAATTTGGGCATTTTTTGAATTTGAAACAAAACAATCTCAACTAGCTCTTAATGAGATTTCAGATAGACTTTAACCTCTAAGACACGCACTTTTTAATGACTTTAATTTGCTTAGCAAAAATGAAGGTTTAATTCTTTTACATGGATATATTGAACAATAAGAAAAGCTAAGAATTTATGGCGAATTACTCGGAAAATTTAACGCTTATACACTTTGTAAAAATGGAGCTATCAATGTTGAAACAACTGCTCAATATAGATTTAAAATTTTAGAGGCTAGAAAATTACTTTATACGAGCTTAAACAAAGCCATTTCTACATAAATTCTTGTTCTTCACAATATTCAATCACATGACGGCGACATGGATGTCGCCTGTTTGAGTGGGGCAGCACGGATGTGCCCTCAGCCAAACAAAAGCATTTTGCTTACTTTTGTGCGTTCAAAAGTAGGGATCTCCTACACAATGGAAACTCAAACCCAATGCTAAGCGAGGACGTTTAGAAAAGCATATTTTTTTGAAAATAACCTTAACTAAATCCATCAACAAAATTCGCACCATTATTTATACATTCAACTGGAACTTTTCGGACTTACCTTCAACCAAACAAAAGCATTTTGCCTACTTTTGTGCTTTCAAAAGTAGCAACGTCCTACACAATGGAAACTCAACCCCAATGCAAAGCGAGGACATGCAAACTTAAAACTCAAAAAATTAACGTAAATAATGAAACACACCCAACTTATCCAACACATCCAAAGTTAACTGCTTACGCTCCGCCACATCATCCCCTGCTGCCATCTGCATATTCAAACTAAACGACATGATCTTGCCATGACCATCATCCACCCAACCGGTATACCAACCGACTTGGGGTTCAACATCCATGCCCCAACCACTCTTGGCATACAACTTCGCATCGCCACGACTTTCAATATAAAGCATGTCTTTGACTTGCTTTTGTACCGCGACATCAAACGGTAATTTCTCTGTCGCAAGCTGATACGCAAATTTGGCTTCTTGCTCGGGCGTAATCTTTAACGGCCCAACCAACCAAAAATTATCCACCTGTTTGCCAATATTGGCATTGCCAAAACCGACCCGTTTGACTTCTTGTTGCATTAACGCCAAACCCATTCGCCTTGCCAGTTCCTGATAAACAGGCACCGCAGACGCTTGCATCGCTTCACCCAAAGTCAGGTCTTTTTCCCATGACGGGAAAGCACGTTTTTCACCTTTCCATTTAAAAACTTCAGTGGTTGTCGCCTTCTGATGCTGCAAACCAATTAAAGCATTTAACATTTTAAAGGTAGATGCAGGAATGTATTCAGTGTGGGCGCGCTGTAAGTCATTGCCATAATGGCTCATGCTCTGACCATCAAATGTGACAAATACCGCCTGTGTCTGTGCTTGATTAAATAAAGATGGAATTTCACTCACCCGTGAATTTGCTAAATTGGCTTGAGCCGTTTGTTTTAAGTGTTGAGATGAATCCAACATGCCTTCATTTGCTGTACATGCTGTCAAACTCAGGACAGTCATCAACGATAGATATATTTTTTTCATTGCACTATTTTTATGGCGTTTAAAGTCCACAGTATAAGATGAAGTTCAAACCTGAATTGTGTACTTTTCAACAGTCTTGTATCTGTTCCAAACTTAGCGCATCCACTATTTATTTTTAAACAAAACATCCTTATGATGACGCCTATCGTGGACTCAACAACGAATAATTTTTAACTTTTTAAAATATAAAAGCATACTAACAATGAATAAATTTATCTTAAGTTTCAGTCTCTTATTATGTCCAATATATAGCTTTGCCGATGGCTATCTAAACGAATACATGGTGCTGTTTGTCTCACAAGAAGACCCTGATCTTAGCCCATGGAAAGATAAGCCGCAGTGTAAAGCCCTCAGTACCCCGACTTCACACAAAGGGATCTATGAAAATCAATATGTCTATGCCAATGGCAATGCCCTAACCACCATCTTTCTGAGCAACAGCAAAATTAAAAATGGTGAATGTGAACATCTAATTCACTTTCCAGATGGTATTCAAGGCTCAGGCGTATTTGAAAGTTTCTTCCCCAACGGCAAACCCCGTAGCCGCATTGCTTATAAAAATGGGGAGTACGAGGGCAAACTTGAGTTTTGGTTTGCCAATGGGATAAAAGAGCAAGAAAGTAGCATCATCAATGGTGAATCTCAGGGGGATTACAAAATTTGGCATCCGAATGGCCAACTGGCTTTTTCTCAAAATTATAAAAATGGTATCGAGCATGGCCTGCGCCAACGCTGGTACAGTAATGGTAAACCGTGGACCTATGCCAATTTTCAAAACAATAAATTGATTGGCGAGCTGAAAATGTGGTTTGAAAACGGCAAACTAGAACGCCAAGGTTATTATCGTAATGGCGTTCGTCATAACAGTTATAAAATTTGGTATGACAATGGGCAACCTGAAGCGGTGCTTCAGTACGATTTAGGCAAAATTACCCAAGCCCAGTGTTGGAATGAAGATGGTAGTCAAATGAACCAACAAGCCTGCAATAAATTATATAAAGATGAAGATTAATTGATTTTTCTAGCTAACTTTATGAATCTGCCAAGATATTTATGAATATCAAGCTGCGTTTAGGCTGAAACACGGTCACGCCCCGCAGCTTTGGCTTTAAATAATGCTTGGTCTGCGCGCTCTAATAAATCGATCCAGCTTTTGGCACCCACTGCAACACCAATACTCACCGTCACGATGAGATCTGCTTCGTCTTCTGCCAAATTGAAATTCACATGCTGAATATCATGCCGTATGGTTTCGGCAATGTGCTGGGCTTTGAGCATATCAATCCCCTCGATCAGGACTAAAAACTCATCTCCACCATATCGCACCACCAAGTCGGATGAACGAATATGTTGTCGTAATTGATTGGCAACATGTTGAATCACCAAATCGCCGACAATATGCCCATAGCGATCATTGACCTGTTTAAAGTGATCAATATCAATCACGATCAGTGCTGTATGTAAAAAGCCTGAATTTTGGCTGTCGCGAAATTTAATATATTCATCTAAGGCAAAACGATTGGCGACATTGGTGAGTGAGTCAGTATTGGCAATATGTTTAAGCTGAAATTCAAAGGCATCACGTTGTTCCAACATGTTTTCAATATGCTGAATGGCATCAAATAAACTGAGATAACCTACTTTGGCAGGTTCAATCACGCCTTGATCCATTTGTCGGTGCCGAGCCAGTTTAAATAACTGATTACGAGCACGAATTAAAGGTTCAAACACCCATTTCTTGGCATAGAACATCGTTAATAATGCAGTCAGTAATGACACGAGCGAGACAAAAAGCGTGAAAATCAATTTATTTCGCGCTTCACGTTGTTCATCCGCAGCTACTTTGAGACTGTAATCTAAAATATAACTTTGCAATTCCACCACTGTGACAAATTTATTGACCATTGCATCAGTGAGCTGGGTGCCATCCATGTGATAACGCTGATGTTGAAGACTTTTTTGAGCCAAACCATCAATAATTGGCAAACCTTTATCTAAAAATTCCGTTCGTACCGCATGATGTAACTGTTTAAACTCGGGTGTTTTGTCATGTTCGGACTGCACGACATTAATCAACTCCCACAAATAGCGTGTTTGACGCTGGGTTTGTAAACTCCGCGCTAAATTTTGTTCAGGAATTTCCTGTTGAAACGATACTGCAGCCATAATATTGGACGCGACTCGTCCTGCCTGATCACGTAATTCAGCCAGTAATAAAATCAGCGTGTAATAATTCGATACACGGGTATCTTTACCATGTGAATGATTGACCAATTTCTGCATGGCAATATAGCTTTGATCCCAAGCTTGGAACATCGCCAAAATGGCATGATCCAATTTTTTAGCGTCACGCTGTTGTGTCGGCAGCGCAATATATTGATCGACCGTTTTGCGACCCTGCAACAAATATGGATATAAATTGGACTCTAACTGCTGGGCGATCGGTGCAAAGCCCGTTTCTTTTAAAACTTTCAGTGTATCTTGATATTGCCGATCAACGCCTTGACGATATTCAGCCAACTCAATAATTTTTTGCTCACGCTGAAGACCTTGACTCGACATTGCACTGTTAGCTGGCGCACGTTCACGAGAAATTTGGTTGGTTAAATCTGCCACCATTTTTAGCATCTGAATTTCTTTCAGCGCTTGAGCATTTTTGAGGTAGTTTTGATAACTGCTCACAATCAGTGGAACACTAATAAATACGATAGACAAGACGATTACTAGCATCGCAAGTTGCAAGCGCTTACTAATATGCTCTGTTCGTAATGTTTCCATCTATTTTATGCCCCACACTTGTTGCATACCCCAACCCACTTATCAACTAAACGCGGGAATATTTAAATTAATGATCAATAATTTATTAATTTATAAAATGAACATTTATACAGCTAAATTCTATACAAATGTGTTGAATCTGTCACATTTTTATCATTTTAAAACGAGATAATTTGCTAAAAAACAGCAACATATTTGAAAGGAATAAATTTTTTTATGAACTTGCTTAAATAAATATTTACAATTGCAATAAATTGGTGCAGAATGCACCGTATTAGGGCACACTAAATTTCTTCCTCAGCAGAATATTTTAGTTTCCCGAAAATTTTGGCTAAAAAATCCTGATTTTCCATGAAAATCAGGATTTTTTTTGTCTGGACCTACTGAACTCGATGATAAATTCAATAATATATGCACCATAAAAGGGCATTTATTTTTATTCCATCTCCGTTTTATCTATAATCTTTGCGGTAAAGTTCCATTTTTAGACAAAAAAAAGCCCAACCTTGGGGAAAGCTGGGCGAATAAAAAACAAATGATGGAGAATCAGGGTCAAAGTCACACTTTTAAACTGTGTGACGACTCGATTGGCAAATTATGAATCAAATAAAACCTGATGTAAAGCCAAGTATTTCACAAGGATATTAAATTTATCACTAAGATATTCATTTAAGTGAAGTAGACCTCAGATTTAAAACAAAAACGTCCATTTACTATGCAAATAAACAGTTTTTGCCCAACAATTCGGCAGTCAAAGCCGCAATTTATCGCTTCAAATGCGTGAAAAGCGTTAGAATTTACCCACTACAATAAATGTTATTTTGAATTAAAATAACAATAATAATTGTTATTTCAGATTGAAAAGTTGTGTATTTTTTCAAGTGTATTTTTTTAATTAAGAATTTAATCAAACTTACTTAATTGTTCTCAATGATTTTTTTTCAGTGACTTATTAGTTAGAGTAAAAACTGAATTTCTTATTATGAAATAAAGATCTGAGTCAGAGACTGAATAATAACCTTTAGGATCATTGACTTAATATATTGTTACAATACAATGCTCAATGTTTAATCCATTTGTAACAACTGGTAGAAAATCATGAAAAAACTCGGTTTAGCCACTGCTTTATTATTAGCCATGACCGGTGCTCAAGCTTACCAATTTGAAGTTCAAGGCCAAGCAGAATACATCGACACAACTGCAAATGACAAAGATTTCATTGGTGGTGTTCAAGGTACTTACTACTTCAAAAATGTTGACTCTACAAAAGGTCCTTTAGCAGAAGCTGCATTCTTAAACCAAGCTTCTAACGTAGCTGTTGCTTACAACTACGGTGAAGTTGGTTCAGAAGGTACTGACGTAATTGCTCATAACTTCGGTGCTAAAGCTGAAGCTTATGTTCCAACTAAAGTTGTTCCTGTATATGCAAGCGCGTCTTACAGCCACACTATTCTTGACAGCAAAAACCAAAAATTCGCTGACAACAATGGCGACCGTTATGCTTTAGAAGTTGGTGCACTTCCAACTCAAAACTTCTTAGTTGCTGTTGGTTACACTAGCGTTGCTGACCAAGCTGCTGTTGACGCGTTCAACGTTATGGGCAACGGTGTTGCTAAAGCTGCTGCTGAAGCTACAACTATTGGCCAAGACCAAGATGCAATCACTGCACGTGCTAAATATGTTGGCGCAATCGACGACACTAACATGGCAATTGGTTTCGAATCAGGCATCATCTACGGTGATGACACTGCTTACAACCTAGGCACTACACTTTACCTTAACCCTAAACTAAGCGTTGGCGTTTCTTACATGGAATCTAGCTATGCTGGTTCTCCTGACAAAGCTTTAGCTGCTAACGTAAACTACTTCGTTACTCCAGCTGTTTCAGTTGGTGCTAGCTATGTAAATGCTAACTATGAAGCTAAAAACGATGCATTTGAAGATGCTGTAGCGCTTGACACTCAAACTGTTGGCGTAAATGCTAAATTCCGTTTCTAATTCATATTAGATACTGAATATAGAAAAGGACGCAATTGCGTCCTTTTTTTTCCTGCCATTATTTGTCTTTGGGCTCATGGCGTTCCGGTAAATGGGCAATATATTGCAATGCTATTAAACGTGAAACGATGAGAGCCAAATACATCACCCCACAGAACATTTGAAGCATAGCCAAGACCCGTGCAGGCGCACTCACAGGCATGAGATCCGACAAGCCCGTGGCAGACTGCAAACTAAAACTTAAAAATAATAAATCTAACCACGACTGCATGCCCGGCTCTGCAGGATTTACAAAACTATCCGGATAAATCAGCTGACAAATACTATAGAGAAAAGCAAAACCCCATGCGATGAGGGTAAAAACTGCTCCTGCTGCAAAGAGTTCATCTTTGGTTAAATAGCGATCTGCGAACATATAACGCAATACGCCATAAGCGGCACTAAAATACGCACAGGCTTCAAAACCATGCGCAATAATTTGAATATTCGGATGATTTACACCCAGCATAATCAAAGTAGAAAACAATACTGCACAGCCAACAAAACTCAGCCCAAGAATCGTAAACATTGGAGTTTGGCGAATTACTTTGGCGATGATCAACAATACCAATACCCCAAGCACCCAAATCAGCGCACGAAAAGACAGACTTTCTCGGGTAATCGCAGTTAAAACCAAGATCAGAAACTGCACCAGTAACAGCCATGCTGAGGGCAAAAGTCTAAAGCTTTTCCAAAAATCCACGAATCCTTGCATTATTTTCAATCTCTATATTTTTTTATCATGCGCTGAAATGATCGATCTGAAGCATCATCAACTGATTGATTTTAAATTAGCACGAAGTGAGTTTTTTTTATTGCAAAAATTTGTTGATCTTAATCTGAAAAAGCATCCATATGAGCACTGTTCTAGCTGGGTTTCTTATTACCAAAGAGGTTCAAAAAACCTACTGTAAGTTTCAGTTTTCAGGCACATATTCAAAGGAATCTCCTACGTGGTAGATTTCATTATGAAAAAACATCTCGTATTTGCACCCCTCTGTCTGCTCATGCTCTCTGCCTGTACACAAAACAGTCCGCTCCTCAAAGGCCATGAAAATTATGTGGGGACTTGGCAAAACAACCACAGTGAATTAGTGATCAAATCGTCGGGCGAAGTGACGTATTACCATCAAGAACATACTGAAAAAAGTATTGCCAACCAAACCTTCAGTGGTGCTGAACAGTCGCGAATAAAAGCCCATTTGAGCAGTTTTGGTGATCAGAGCTTTAGCATCGGTCAGGATAATTTCTCTCAACAATTCACCATTCAGCGCTCGCCTTATCAAGATGATCAAGGCCATTGGAAAATGTCGATCAATGGAGAAAATTATACACGCAAATAGGACAGAGATTTGTCTACAAACCTCTGCGTCATATCATTCACTAAATATAAAAAAAGCCCCTTATTAGGGGCTTTTTAGGCGATTCAGATTAGTGATCTGAAGCACCAGAGATACCAATACCAGTTTGTGAACGTACATACTGTGCATCGAATGCTTTACGCTCAGCTTGTGCTTGTGCTGAATTATCAGTCACAGAGAACAACCAGCAGCAGATGAATGCTAATGGCATTGCAAAGATTGCAGGACCATTGAACGGGTTAATTGGTGTTTCAGAGATTGCGAATGTATCTACCCAAACTGCTTTAGATAAGATAATTAGGGTCACTGCTGTAAGCAGACCTACTAAACCGCCAATCACTGCGCCGCGAGTGGTCAAGCCTCTCCAGAACATAGACAATACAAGTACTGGGAAGTTTGCACATGCTGCTACAGAGAACGCCAAGCCAACCATGAATGCAACGTTTTGTTTCTCGAACAAGATACCTAAAATCATCGCGAAGATCGCAAGACCTAAAGTCGCGATTTTAGACATACGAAGTTCAGATTCTGGCGTTGTTTGACCTTTCTTGAATACGTTTGCATACAAGTCATGTGAAATAGCTGAAGCACCAGACAATGTTAGACCTGCAACAACTGCAAGAATCGTTGCGAATGCCACCGCTGAAATGAAGCCCATGAACAAATCACCGCCTAATGCATCAGATAAATGCACCGCAGCCATGTTGTTACCACCAACAAGCTCTAGCTTGCCAGTTACCGCCATTTTTGCAACATCAAGGAATTGTGGGTTGTTTGAAACGTAAAGGATCGCACCAAAACCAATGATGAAAGTCAGTAGGTAGAAGTAACCAATGAAACCTGTTGCTACAACCACTGATTTACGCGCTTCTTTGGCATCTTTAACCGTGAAGAAACGCATTAAGATGTGTGGTAAACCTGCTGTACCGAACATTAATGCCAGACCTAGAGAGATCGCATCAATTGGGTTCGCAGCCAATTTACCAGGCCCCATAATATTGCCCGCTTCTGCCAAAGTCACTTCGTGAACTTTAGAGAAAACTTGAATAGATTGTGAGAACATTTCAGAGAAGCTGAAGCCCACGCCCTTCATGACCATGAATGCCATGAACGTTGCGCCAGAAAGTAGCATCACTGCTTTAATGATCTGTACCCAAGTCGTTGCCAACATACCGCCGAAGATTACATACGCCATCATCAGCAAGCCAACAATCACAACCGCAATGTTGTAGTTTAGACCGAATAACAATTTGATTAACTGGCCTGCACCTACCATCTGTGCGATTAGGTAGAACGCTACAACCACCAGCGAGCTCATTGCTGCCAATGTACGTACTGGTTTTTCAGCCAAACGGAACGATACAACGTCAGATAAGTTGAATTTACCTAAGTTACGCAGACGCTCTGCTACTAAGAACAATACAATTGGCCAACCCACCATAAAGCCCAATGAATACAGCAAGCCATCAAAGCCTGAACTGAATACCATTGCGGAAATACCGAGGAACGATGCTGCTGACATATAGTCACCGGCAATCGCTAGACCATTTTGGAAACCTGAAATACCACCACCAGCAGTATAGAAATCTGCAGTGTTGGTAGTTTGTTTTGCAGCCCATTTAGTAATTAGCAGCGTAAAACCTACAAAGATGGCAAACATGATAATTGCGTGCCAGTTGGTCGCTTGCTGCTGTGCTTCACCTAAATCTGGTCCTGCCATTGCCATGCTTGACATGAGCAGAGCGGGAGCCGCCAGTGCTGTTGCTTTCAATGAATTCCATTTCATCTTAGTGAAGTCCTTTTTCTTGAGTAATTGCTTCTACTTCACGCATTGCTTCTTCGTTTAATGCATCTAATTTATTATTTGCAATGTACGAATACACACCACAGAGTAGGAATGACAATACAATAATGCTCAAACCTAATGGCATACCAATCGTGGTTACACCACCACTCACGGATTGCATCAAGAACTCTTTGTTATAGCCCACAAGTAGCATGAAGCCGACATAGACCACCAACATGATGATCGTCAAAGTCCAGCTCAACTTACTTTTACGGCTAACCATTTCCTTAAATTTTGGATTCTGTAGAATTTGTTCTACCTGTCTCTCATCCATAATGTTCTCCTTACGCCGAACCTTGGCGCGCAATTTTCTAATTCGAATTATTTCGAAGCTAAACTTACCAATGTTCCTTATCTCTTGTAATTTAGACTTTGGTCGTTAAATTTTGAGCAATAACCTCCCTAAGCCTATGGATGCGTTATCATTAAGCGAGAATTAATATGCTGCAGGCTCTATGAATAGTTGGCTTATCGTCGGGGTATTGGCCCTTTACATCGCATTACTCTTTGTATGTGCATTCTTTGGTGAAAAGCATGCCAGCAGGCTCAGTACTCGCGGCAGAATGCTTCTCTTTAGTCTAACTTTAGGGGTTTACTGTTCATCTTGGACGTTTTATGGCGCAACAGGTGCCGCGGTTCGTGAGGGCATTATTTTCCTGCCGATCTATCTAGGACCGCTGCTATTTGTTGCGCTCGGCTATGATATTTGGCGACGTTTAGGCCGTGTCCGTCAGCATCATGCCATTTCATCGATTGCCGACTTTGTAGCAGCACGATATGGTAAAAGTGGCCCCTTAGCGTCATTAGTCACGATCCTTGCCGTGATTGCCATTATTCCCTATTTAGCCTTGCAACTACGTGCAATTGCCCTAAGTGCAACGGTCATTTTAGAACCGACCGCTGGTCTGACCAGCACCACCAATAGTGTGCTGTTTTTGACTGGTGTATTGGCGATTTTGGCGATGATGTTTGGGACACGACAGATTGCCAATACTGAACAGCACGGCGGCTTAATGTTGGCTGTGGCATTTGAGTCTTTCGTCAAGCTGTTTGCACTACTTGCAGTCGCATTTTTCTTTGTTTTTGAATCACCTGAAAACATGGCTCAAATCAGCCATGACATCAACACCACCTTTAAAGATGTTCAGCTCAAAGGTGTGCCAGAAAGCTTTTGGATTCAAACTTTATTGGCTGCATTAGCGATTATTTGTCTACCACGTCAGTTCCATGTCGCGGTGGTTGAACTGCGAGATGAAAAGCATATCCGTGGTGCTCGTCGTTGGTTTGCCATTTATCTGATTTTAACCATTATCGCGATCATCCCGATTGCCAGTTGGGCGCTGCATGCAGCACCTGCCTACTTGGCAATCCCCGATGTTGCCGTGCTCTCACTGCCTTTGAGTTATAACCAAGACTGGTTGACCTTACTTGCGTTTCTCGGTGGTTTTTCAGCATCGACAGGTATGCTGTTGGTGTCGTCAGTGGCCTTGTCGATTATGCTCAGTAATGACTTGATCATGCCTGCACTGTGGCGTACACGCTTATTGTCACGTCATGACAAACGCCTACCACTCGTACTGAAATTCACACGTCGTGTATGTATTTTAGCGGTCATGTTATTGGGCTTCTTGTTCTTCCATTTCTTCAATGACATTGACCAATTATCGGTATTTGGCCTATTGGCCTTCAGTGCTGTGGCACAGTTTGCACCGGCGTTAATTGGTGGTTTATATTGGCGCGGCGGAAGTAAGCAAGGCGTATATGCAGGTCTGTTGGTCGGCTTTGGCATGTGGGCTTATACCCTGTTATTACCAACCGTATTGCGTAGCCTGCCTGAACAATTTAAAACATTTACCGAAAATCTTTTAAGTCAGGGTCCGCTAGGCTTGAGTTGGTTACGTCCTGAAGCACTGTTAGGGTTTGAATCTTTCGATCCACTTACCCATGGCGTAGTTTGGGCACTCGGTTTAAATATCACCCTCTATATTTGGATTTCCCGCGTCTTCCGTCCAAGTGTTGCCGAGCAAATTCAGGCCGAAAGTTTCTTTTATTATGAAACCAAGCCCCTCCCGGCTCAAAGTACATCAAACGACATCAGCTATATTCACCATGATGTGGCACGCTTAAAAGTAGGTGATCTGATTACTTTGGCAAAACGCATTACCGGTGAAGGTCCAACTATGCGCGCCTTCAACCAGTTCTGCGCACAAAACAATGTGGTTTTGAATGAAAATAGCAGCGCCAACGGCATGTGGTGGCGTTTTACCGAACAGTATCTTGCCGGCACCATCGGTGCGGCATCTGCCCGTACCCTACTCACCACAGCCATGGTCAATAATGGTTTAGCACTCGGTCAGGTCGCCAATATTCTTGACCAAGCCTCACAGTGGCAGCGCTTTAACCAAAACCTGATCATGACCATGATCGACCATATGACTCAAGGTGTGTCCGTGGTTGATGAAAATATGTGTTTGGTAGCATGGAATAATCAATACCTCAAACTGTTTGATTATCCAAAAGACATTGTCTATGTCGGTTGCCCAATTTCAGACTTGATTCGTTATAACGCTGAACGCGGCGAATGTGGTCCTGGTTCAGTCGAAGAACATGTGCGTAAACGTATGCATTGGATGCAAGTCGGCAGCGCACACGAATTTGAACGGATCCGTAAAGATGGCCGTGTAATTCAGATGCGCGGGAACCCAATCGAAGGCGGCGGTTTCGTGACGACCTTTGCCGATATTACTGCATTCCGTGAAAATGAAGCCTTGCTTGAAGGCCGTGTGCAAGACCGTACCCAACAGTTGGCAGATGCCCTGTCTGAACAACAATTGGCACGTGAGCAAGCCGATAAAGCCAATATGTCGAAAAGCCGCTTTATCGCTGCCGCAAGCCATGACTTATTGCAACCGATGCATGCTGCGCGTCTGTTTAGTACCGCCCTCGAGCAAAGCGTACAAAATGACGATGATCTTAAAACGCTTCAGCAACTAGATCGTGCGCTGCATGGTGCGGAAAGTATGCTCTCTGCCCTATTGGACATTGCACGACTCGAAGGTGGAACCATTCAACCAAAACGTCAGCCTTATCCGCTGCATGACTTACTCAGTGATCTTGAACTGCAATTTAAATCGATTGCGGCACAGCGTAATATCAAACTGACCGTACACGATGCTCAGTTTTGGATTGACACCGACCCACAGTGGATTCGTCGTATTATTCAAAACTTCGTCAGCAATGCCCTACGCTATACGGCGCGTGGTCGTGTTGTGGTGGGTGTGCTACGTTCAGCACGTCCAGGACATATTCGTATTGGCGTTTGGGATACGGGTCCTGGAATCGCGGAAGAACAGCGCATTAAGTTGTTCCAAGAGTTCGAACGCTGTGGACATACCTCTCCTTGGGGCGAACAGGGTCTGGGCTTAGGTTTAGCCATCGTGCAACGCATGACCAGCCTACTCGACTACCCAGTGCATGTGTTCTCAGAACTTGGTCATGGTTCGTGTTTTATGATTGAAGTGCCTGTGGTCGCTGCGCCAAAAGTGGTCGCTGCACCGACTCAAGCGGTTCCGCTGAAGACCAAAGCCTATAAGATTCTGTGCTTAGACAATGATGAAACCATTTTGGAAGGGATGTCGACCTTACTGACCAAATGGGGCTATCAAGTCTTTAAAGCCACTGAACCTGAACAGGCCATGGAGTTGATTCAACAAGAAAATATTCAAGTTTGGTTGGTTGACCAACACTTGAATAACAACAAGATCGGTCTCGACTTTATTTTAGATAACCGTCAGGAAAATGTCCCTGTGGCGCTGATTACCGCAGATTCTGATCCTGAACTACCGCAACGTCTAAAAGAGTTAAACATCGTCTTACTGAAAAAACCATTGAAACCGGCTTCACTGCGTTCATGGTTATCTGGTTTAAAAATTTCAAATCAGTAGCGTTGTTACAGGACATCGCTCTGTGAAAAGTAGCCCATTTCATTCACATGAAATGGGCTTTTGTTTACCTTGCTTTTACTTAAACTTACCTAACTGGCAAAAAAATTTGTCTCAACGGCAAGACCATTCAAAATAGCCCCGATATTTCGTCTATTTATTAGCCATAAATATCAAATTAACATTGCCTATGGCAAAAGATATCGAATGCGTGAGTGAACACTTGTACACTTAGTTACAATTAAAAATCTATTTGATTTAAATCATATTTTTATAACCAAAAATAAAAACTAAAACTTTAGTCGTATATTTAGCTGCGGCCGTTCGTTTTAAAAATATTCATAAGAAGTTGATCAGTTTCAAGCCAATTCAAGAAGCGTCATAACTCAACACTTGAGAAGCTGATCTCCCCCGCATATTAGGAGTGATCTTGTGAATATTTCAGAAACAATGCCGCATGGTTTTGATCAAAATCTACAGTTTCATCGTCAGTATGGTGCCAATGCTATTTTGCCAGAGATCGATTGGCGTCAGCTATTTAAGTTCAGCAAATTAAGTGATGTGCAAGTCGAAGCGCTGGAAACGCTCTATCGCAGTGCCGTTCCTCTCGCGTTACAAGTGTTTGATGAACTGAATTTTGATGTCTTTGCGCCGAATGCCTACAAACCTCAAGGCCTTGGCTTATTCGATCGACTGGCAGAGCAAGAAGACCTACTGCTGCAAAATTTAGAAGCAGAATCCAATGGCTTGGGTTTGGACACCCGTCATCAGATTTGGAGCATGCTACTGCGTGGTGGTGCGGTTTTGGTGTTTAAAGCGTGGCTCGGTAAAGTCAAAACCGACAAAAACCAGCTGGATAAAACACAGTTTGATGAATTATCTGATTTACTATTTATTAAAACAGCGCCATTTGAATTGGCACAACGTTTGAATGTCGATGCCAACTCCAAGCAAGACCATATCTTCCTGATGTATGACAATGATGTTTATCTGGATCGTTTTAACAGCTTAGAAACTGCAGCCCTATTTGTGGATTTGGGTGTTTATGATGCGGCTTTCCTGAGTTTACGTGATGACCGTGTCGCGGATTATCTCAAAGCGCGCGGCTATGTGTCCGATGAACAAATTGATGAATTACAATGTGCGCTCAACCCTTTGTACTGTACCGATCTGACGCCTAAGCAAGACTATATTGCTTAAGTTATTGTTGAAGTTGTTTATATAAGGTATTAACTGATGTTACGCAGTAACATCAGAAGCACAATTTGATTCAAATAAAAGAACGATACGCGGTAACGTCATCCGCAAGTGTTTGAGACAGGACAACTTCTAATCACAAATGTTTTTGCGATACTTTGAATAATTTGGCGCAAGTGAACGAGTTTTGCGGATGACAATGGTTTTGGGTACTTTTGCCGAAACAAAAGTACCTCCAGCCGAAGGCTGATCCCTTTATTTAATCCCTAGATGTAAGACTCCGTCGAACTGACTTAAAAATCATTTTAAAAATGCGAAATTACTTTTAGGTGCGTAATATCAGTTATTGGTTTAATTCGCATTGTTCTATCGCTTAAACAGCATAAAAAAAGACCTCCACGATGGAGGTCTTTTTTTTGGAAAAAATCCTTAGATTTTCTTTTCTTCAATATTCAATGCATTAATTGCCAATACAGCTTGAGTTCGGTTTTGTACGCCTAACTTACGGAAAATCGCCGTTACATGCGCTTTAATAGTTGCTTCAGATACATCTAACTCATAGGCAATTTGCTTATTCAACAAACCTTCCGCCACCATCATTAACACACGGAATTGTTGCGGTGTTAAAGACTGAATACGTTCTGCCAATGCTGTTTCATCTGCAGCACGTGGGTCAAAGTTCATGTTGGCAGGTAAATTTGGTGGTAACCAAATCTCGCCTTCTAAGACTTGACGAATCGCTTCACCAATGTGGCTCGGATGTGCAGATTTTGGAATATAGCCCATCGCGCCATGTGCAATCGCACGTTGGATAATCGACGCTTCTTCATGCGCAGAGACCACAATGATAGGAATCGATGGATATTGTGCGCGAATATGCACCAAGGCAGAAAAGCCTGAAGCGCCTGGCAAGTTTAGATCCAATAACACAAGATCAGGCTCAGGGCCATTTTCAAGACGTTCATAGCATTCATTGACTGCTGCAGTCTCATGAATTTGCGCCTGAGGCAAACTATAACGAACCGCCTGAATTAAAGCATGACGAAACAGCGGGTGATCATCAACGATTAAAATATTCATAAGCAACGTGAGAGATCTTGTGCACAATGACCCTATTCTAACCACACATGCTATGTGAAGGATATGCAAGAACTTATTTTTTTGCATTTAAAATGTAGATTTTCACCTAAAATGCGTCTTTTTTCGCATTTTCTATAAATCTTTAAATCTAATCATATTTTCATATAAATTTTATCAACACAGTAAAAATGCTTATATCTAAGCATTATATGTTGAAATATCAACAGTTTAAAATTTGAAATTTCACGAATCTTGAGGTTTTTCCAACATATCTAAAAATCAGATAACTTTTCTGATTTTCGTTATTTTACAGTGATCCACGCATCGGGATTAATAAAAGGCATTCCGAGAAACCACACTTTTAGGTTTAAAAAATGTCTCAAGTTAATCTACAAAAACCCCTGAATATTGTTGCTGTGTCAGGTGGTCTAAACAATCCATCTAAAACTGAAGCTTTGGTACAAGCCATTGTTGATGAGCTCGGTGATGCGACTCCAATCAATGTGCATTTTATTAAGTTTAGTGAAATTGGCAATTTATTAGGTGGCGCGATTTACCGTAACCAATTGCCACAACGTGTACAAGATGACCTTGCTGCCGTTGAAGCTGCTGATGCACTGATTGTTGGAACGCCAGTTTACCGTGCTTCATTTACAGGTCTATTTAAACACTTCTTTGACTTTGTCGAACAAACTGCATTGGTCGATGTACCTGTCTTGCTTGCAGCTTCGGGTGGTTCTGAACGCCATGCTTTAGTGCTTGAACATCAACTGCGTCCATTGTTCAGTTTCTTCCAAGCGCAAACATTGCCGATTGGGGTCTATGCAACAGATCGTGATTTCACCCCTGAATACACCATTCATAGTGAATTACTCCGTGACCGCATTACTTTAGCTGTAGCACGTGCTCTGCCGATTTTGGAATGGGCTCCAGCCAAAGGTCAGCGTGCTGAAGTGGTGAAAGCCAAGTCTCAACAAGCCAACCAAAACTTGGGCATTAATAAGCAAATCGAGCAAGAAGAAGTCCTTCCTTCTGCAGCTGTTCCAAGTTTGGATGCCGCTGAAGCTCGACTGCATAGTAAAAAGCCAAAAACGCAAGTGGCCTAAACACCACAGCATAACAATTCGATCCCGAGGGTTTGCAAAATGTCAGTACAAGAAAAAAACATTACATTTGCGTATTGGGTACCAAACGTCAGTGGTGGTTTGGTGGTCAGTAATATTGAACAGCGTACCGATTGGAGCTATGACTATAACGTGCGTTTGGCACAAGCTGCAGAAAAAAGTGGCTTTGATTATGCGCTGACTCAAATTCGTTTTACCGCAGGCTATAACGCGGAAAATCAACATGAATCGGTTAGTTTCAGTCATGGTATTTTGGCCAAAACCGAAAAGCTCAAAGTCATTGCAGCGATTTTACCCGGCCCTTGGAAACCAGCTCTGGCTGCGAAACAATTGGCGACCATCGATCATCTTACCAATGGCCGTATCGCGATTAATGTCGTGAGTGGTTGGTTCCGTGGTGAGTTTGATGCGATTGGTGAAGAATGGCCCGAGCATGATCAACGCTATGCGCGCTCTGAAGAATTCATTCGTAGCTTAAAAGGCGTGTGGACGCAGGATAACTTTAGTTTTGATGGTAAATACTATCAATTTAAAGACTACACCCTATCTCCAAAACCGGTGCAAAAACCGCATATCGAGATCTTTCAAGGTGGCAGTTCACGTGCAGCACGTGACATGGCATCCCGTGTTTCCGATTGGTACTTCACCAACGGCAATAGCCCTGCTGAGTTGAAAAAGCAAATCGATGATATTCGTGAAAAAGCCAAAGCCAACAACCATCAGGTCAAAATCGGGGTGAATGCCTTCATTATTGCCCGAGATACGGGGGAAGAAGCCCAAGCGGTGCTTCAAGCGATTATCGACAATGCCAATACCGAAGCGGTCAATGCCTTTGGCGATGCAACTCGTGAAGCAGGTGCATCCACCAAAGAAGGCGAAGGAAACTGGGCAAAATCTACTTTTGAAGATTTGGTTCAATATAACGACGGCTTTAAAACCAATCTGATTGGCACGCCACAACAAATTGCAGAACGCATTGTGGAACTCAAAAGTGTAGGCGTCGATTTGGTTCTCTCAGGTTTTCTCCACTTCATTGAAGAAGTGGAATACTTTGGCGAAAAAGTGTTGCCACTGGTTCGTGAACTGGAAGCTCAACAGCAGCAAGTTGTGCAGGCTAAATCAGCATAATTGTTGATGCAGTCACAGCTCATGTAATCAGCATAATAATCACAACCGGCTCACTTCACTTTCCTCCCCTAAGGCTCGGCTTAGGGGATTTTTTATCTCGAGTACCATTTAAAGACATGCTCTGATTCTAGAAAATGAGCTGACCTGTAGACAAAGAAAAAGCCCGACATCCTGTCGGGCTTTTTCTATATGGATACTTAAGCATGACTCCTGTCTTGCTTCACAGTCCTGATGGTGAACACTTTGTTATTGTTTTATGTTCCGGAACGTCCTGTTCCTGTATGAGTTCATCTTAGGTAAAATTTAAAAGTGCGCCTAGCGTCAAAAACTTCGTTGCTTGTACGCTTAAGCTGACAGAATTGTGCGCAATCGGTTAAGTTAAACGATAGATATTATATGGTTTTTTATAGAAATCGATTTTTTAGATAATTTCATTACCAATAGATACCCCCGTAATTCTGGTGATATTTCCAACAAAAACGAGGCAATAAACATGCAACTGGTTTGGTTTCGACAAGATTTAAGACGACATGACCATAGCGCACTGTGGCAGGCGACACAGTCTGGTCCAACGATTGCCTTTATTGCGCTTTCTCCTGAACAATGGGCAAGGCATGACGATGCCCCCATTAAAATCCATCGCTATCTTGCCCAACTGGAACTTTTGCGACAGCAATTGGCTGAACTAAATATTCCACTGATTATTCAGCATATTCCCCATTGGTCAGACATCGCCAATGAGCTATTAACCCTATGTACTCAGCTCAATATACACACTGTTCATGCACATATTGAACATGGTGTGAATGAACTTAAACGAGATCGCGAAGTACAACAGTTATTAGAACAGCAGCACATCTCTGTTGAGCTGTACCATGACCGCACCCTGTTTCCTGTTGGCAGTATTCGCAATCAATCTGGACATCCTTATCAAGTTTTCGGTGCATTTAAGAAAAATTGCTACGAAAAATTAAGCATCAGTCTGCCTACTTGTTATCCCGCTATTGAAGCCCAAGCGGCTCTCGCCTCGCATCCGCTGTGGCAAACCGAATTCGATCTTCGTCCTTTTTATCCCGCAGGGCTGTTAGCAGCTCAAATCGAGCTTTGGCCGATTGGGGAAAATCATGCACAGCAGTGCTTAGATGAATTTATAGAACAACATCTGAGTCGTTATGCTGATGATCGGGACTATCCAGCGCTCAATGCTACCAGTCGAATTGGCATGTATCTCAACTTGGGCATCTTGTCTATTCGCCAATGTCTGCAAGCCCTGTTTCGTGAACAAGGTGGCTATTTCCAGATCGACCACAGAGGGCAACAAACGTGGCTCGATGAGCTACTTTGGCGTGAATTTTACCAACACATTTTATTTGACTACCCGCAGGTATCTCAGCACCAGCCGTTTCAAACCAAAACCTTAAAAATAAAATGGCGCCATGCACCACAAGACTTGGCTACATGGCAGCAAGGTCAGACAGGCATTCCAATTGTCGATGCAGGGATGCGTCAACTACTGGCTACGGGTTGGATGCATAATCGGGTGCGGATGATTTGTGCCATGTTCCTCAGTAAGAATCTACTGATCGATTGGCGGTTGGGGGAGCAATGGTTTATGCAGCACCTTGTCGATGGCGACTTAGCGGCCAATAATGGCGGTTGGCAATGGTGCGCCTCGACGGGTACAGATGCTGTACCTTATTTTCGGATTTTTAACCCGATCAGCCAATCTCAGAAATTTGATCCGAACGGGGATTATTTACGTCAATGGCTACCTGAACTCGCAGATTTGGATGCCAAACAAATTCACCAACCCTTTGCCAAAAATCCTCAACTAGAATTGAACTACCCTCAGCCGATTGTCGATTTAAAGCAGTCTCGCCTAGCGGCAATTGAAACATTCCGAGCATTGTAGAGACTGCCAAGATCGAACTGCTAGGGATCAAAACGCTGTACTGAAATGGTCACTCTAAGGCATAGCCGATCGGTCGTTTTGTCCCTACAATACAGAAAACGCAAATCATTTTAGAGACGCTCACATGTATACAGGCATCGTGCAAGGTTTAGAAAAAGTCTTAGACATTCGTCAAGGCAATGGCTTCACAACCTTGGTGATTTCAAATCATCAGAATTTTTTTCATGATGTCTTTATCGGGGCAAGTGTGGCGATTAATGGCGTGTGTTTAACGGCCACACATATTGATTTGGCAGCCAACCAAGTACATTTTGATGTCTCAGATTTGACCAATCAACTCACCACGCTAAAAGCTCTCAAGGCCGGTGATGAGGTCAATGTCGAACGCTCAGCCAAAGTTGGCGCAGAAAATGGTGGTCACAATCTATATGGACATATCGAAGGCACAGCCACGATCAAAAACTTAGAACATCGTGGGAAAACCTTTCATCTCGATATTCACATTCCGGCAGGCAATATTAAATATTTCTTTCTCAAAGGTTTTATTGGACTCAATGGTTGCAGTTTGACTGTGAACCGTGTTGATCGTGCCAATAGTGAAATTTCAATCGATCTCATTCCTGAAACACTGCGCCTCACTACATGGAAAGATGTCCAAGTCGGTGATGCCGTGAATTATGAAATTGATCAAACAACGCGAACCTTAGTCGATACCTTAGAAAGTATTCATCAGCGTTAAATCGACTGACAGCACATTGCAAAAAGCCTCCCTTTCGGAGGCTTTTTATTGGCTCATTTGCAATATACGTTTAAGAATAAAAACTTGGATCTGGCACTTTGGCTGTGAGCACCCATTCACCAACTTCCTGATATTTATAATCAATCGGATCGTGCAGGGTCTGGGTACGCACATTGCGCCAGAAGCGGTCTAAATTCAGTTTGGCCGTCGTGGCACGTGCGCCCATCACTTGGAAAATATTTTGCGTAATGTACAGCGAACTATTGGTGGCCGCAATTTTGGCTGTTGCAATCGCAATAGAGACTTCTCCACGTTGTTCCGCCGTCAAAGCTTCACCAATCTCCCAAGCCCCTTGCAAACGCTGAACCGCTTTATCTGCCAATAAACGTACACTTTCTAATTGCACATAAAACTCAGCAAAATGCTTTTGAATAAATGGGTCATTCACTGCATTTTCAGCCAATGATTTTGACCACGCCTTTTGGTTTTGAACCGTCTGTTTTGCTGTTTCAAAAGCTCCTTCTGCCACCCCTAAAAACAAATGCACAAAGATCAACTGTGCAATCAATGGACGCAAGCTGGAATACGGCGTACTCAAAGGCCCCGGGTTCAGTAGTAATTCATCTTTGGAAATTTTTACCTGTTCAAAATGACTGCTTCCACTGTCGGTTTGACGTTGTCCCATATTGTCCCAATCGCCGAGAAAACTGACGCCTTCACGTGCTGTAGGAATCACCCCGATCAATAATTTTCCGTCATCATTGAACCCAGAACACAGCAAAATGTCAGAATCCATGGAACCCGAACAAAAACTTTTATCGCCATGAAACACATATTCATGTTCAGACAGTTGCGTCACTGTCGTACGACGGTCCAAAGGGTTTAAGGTGTTGCCCCAAAATAAATGCTCACGTGCAGTCTGTTCAAACCACGGGCCATATTGCTCTGGCTGCGCGAACAACTGTACCGTTGCAATCAATAAATGATGGAAACCATAAACATGCGCCAATGAGCTATCCACTTGAGCAATGGTTTGAATGGTTTTAAAAATCGTCAGCCAATCTGCCCCCTGTCCACCGTATTGTTTTCCAATGGAAAGTGCAAGCAAACCACTTTGACGAATCAAATCACGTTCAGCTTTGGGATTTCCCCCCTGCTTATCACGCTGAGCAGCCGTCGTGGCAAATTCTGCCGCCAGTTTTTTGGCAATGTCGATCGGATCTTGAGTCAATGGAATTGAAGCGTTCATATATCTGTCTGATTATTCTGTTACCGTTTTAGCTTAACAAAGTAGAGGCATTCAGCTTATCTCAATGCCTGCAGTCTATATCTGTAAAATCTATATCTCATGAAATCTAAGTCACCAAGATTCAGGCGACTTATAATTTGATCATTTTATACGTCGTATTTAGGATGGATAAAATCCATCATGAACGTCCCTTCATCCTAATCAACTTTTATAGGAGAAAGGACGTTCATTATTGCTTTAATAATCCTTCATATAAGCCATAGTGAACTTTCATCAGAACGTGATCACTCACGCTCAAATTGTTCTTATGACTTCGGATAAACCGTAGCAATCAAATGTTCAACCACTTGAGGTTCTGCCAAGGTCGAGGTATCACCTAAAGAGTCCAACTCATTGGCCGCAATTTTTCTTAAAATACGGCGCATGATTTTACCAGAACGGGTTTTCGGTAAGGTCGGCGCCCAATGCAATGCATCTGGCGTTGCCACTGGTCCAAGGACTTTGCGTACCCAAGCCACCAGTTCCTGACGTAACTCATCCGTCTCTGCTGTCCCTGCTTGTAAGGTCACAAAGGCGCAAATCCCTTGCCCTTTAATATCATGTGGCATACCCACCACAGCAGACTCTGCCACAGCATCATGTGCAACCAGCGCACTTTCAATTTCAGCCGTTCCCAATCGATGCCCTGAAACGTTCAAGACGTCATCCACACGACCCGTAATCCAATAATAGCCAGACTCGTCACGACGTGCGCCATCACCTGTAAAATACGTCCCCGGATAAGTGGAGAAATAGGCTTCAATAAAGCGCTCAGGATCACCCCAAATGGTTCGCATTTGTCCCGGCCAAGAATCCTTAATCACCAAATTGCCTTCTACGGCACCTTCAAGCTCATTGCCTTCAGCATCGACAATCGCAGGTTGTACACCAAAGAATGGACGCGTCGCCGAACCCGGTTTTAAATCGGTTGCTCCCGGCAATGGCGTAATCATGAAACCACCCGTCTCTGTTTGCCACCATGTATCCACCACTGGGCAGCGGCTTTCACCTACCACGGTGTAGTACCAATTCCATGCCTCTGGGTTAATGGGTTCACCCACCGAACCTAGTAAACGCAGACTACTGCGGTCACTTTCTCGGACAAAGGCATCCCCTTCTCGCATCATGGCGCGAATTGCAGTCGGTGCCGTATATAAAATAGTGACGTTATGTTTATCTACAATATGTCCGGTCCGAGCCCAACTTGGATATTGTGGTACACCTTCAAACATCACGGTCGTAGTACCATTCGACAATGGGCCATACAATACATATGAATGCCCAGTGATCCATCCGACATCTGCGGTACACCAAAACACATCATCTTGTTTTAAGTCAAAAACCTCACGGAAAGTACAATTCACATAGGTCAAATAGCCACCCGTGGTGTGCAATACGCCTTTCGGTTTTCCAGTTGAACCTGATGTATATAAAATAAACAGCGGGTCTTCGGCATTCATGGGTTCAGGTGGGCAGATATCATTAACCGACATGATTTCCATGTGATACCACAAATCACGATCCGCTTTCATTTCGATCGGATTACCTGTACGGTGCACCACAATGACATTTTGAACCGAAGATGTGCCTTCGATGTCGAGTGCAAGATCGACATTTTCTTTGAGTGGAATGGGCTTACCACCACGCATCCCACAATCCGCAGTAATCACGACTTTCGCCTGACTATCATCAATACGACTTGCCAATGAGTCTGGTGAGAAACCGCCAAAAACTACGCAGTGTACCGCACCAATTCGGGTACAGGCCAACATCGCAATTGCCGCTTCTGGCACCATTGGCATATACAACACCACACGGTCACCTTTGCCCACACCATGTTTTTTCAACACATTGGCAAAACGGCAAGTTTCATCATGCAGTTCTTCAAAAGAAATAATTTTATGCCGTGAAGGATGATCTCCTTCCCAAATAATGGCTGGTTTATGTGGATGTTCTTTTAAATGTCGATCGAGACAGTTGGCACTGACATTCAGTTCACCGTCAGCAAACCACTCAATCTTGAAATCATCTTGCTTAAAATTGGTATTTTTAACTTGGGTAAACGGTTTGATCCAATCGATCTTTTGCGCTTGCTCCGCCCAAAACTCATCTGGTTGTTCAATCGATTTTTGATAACGCTCAAAGTACTCCGACTCATTGATGCGCGCGGTTTTTTTAAAACTTTCAGGTACTGGATAGATCTCTTTCATATTGTATTTTCCTTGATCTGATTCATCTCATCACGAGATGCCATGCCACATTTCTACTTTTATAATTTCTGCATCACAGCAGTATGACTATTAATTTTTAATCGCAGCAATCATGCTTTGGTCGTATTATTCTTTCCCATTTAAAGCATATTTTTGAGCAAAATTTCAACAAAAATATGTTTCAATTCAGTATCTGATCAGTTCATTTGAACCTATAATGCAAAGGTAATTTTACTCAGCATTCCGCATTTTTATTCTTCCATACACGTTGAGTTGACCCAAGCATGAATACCCAAGACTCTTCTTTCTTTTCCCGTCAGACGAACACTACATCGGACAATCCCTTGAAACCAGATGGACGTTTTGGTCGACTGAGCATGATTGGTTGGTATGGCTTTCTCAATATCATCAGCTTTTTTGCCTTGATCGCCTTAAGCCTTGCTGTGGGTATTTTCAACATCAATACCATGGCGTTAAATGAGCAATTTGTTGGCATATTCACCGGGGTATCTGGCCTCGCCTATTTGGCGATTATTATTCTCTACATTTATTTTTATTGTGTCTTTGTCGTGCGTCGGCTGCATGACCTCAATAAAGCCGGTTGGTTGCTACTATTATTATTTATCCCCGTGATCAATCTGTTCTTTATCCTGTATTTATTATTGGCCTCAGGCACACCGACCGTAAATCAATACGGCGCGCCACGCCCTGCTGCAGTTTGGGAAAAAATTCTGGCATGGTTGATGATTTTAATCAGTGTCTTGTCGCTCTTGGCTACAGGTAGCATCACCTCGTATATGATGGGTAGCGGAGAAATTGAATCGCCTACAGAAATCATTCAACAAGGTACTGAATACTTCTAAGCCACTGACCGAATTTGAGCCTGTCTGAATTTTGATACATCTGTTCGCAAGCCTGTAAATGAGGGTTATTTTCGCCACTAATTTCAGGCAAAATAGCGAAAAATCTGAACATTTGGAAAACTCGTGGCTGAAAAAGAAAATGCCTTGAGTGATGTCACTCAAGGCACGACTCAACTTTTGCAAGAGGCAACAGAAAAAACCGCACAAACCGTGCTGGAACATACCTCTAAATATAATGACGCATACTCAACGATCGATAAATTTGTCGATGGATTTTGGGAACGCCTGCCTTATATTTGTATCGCATTAATTGTTTTTACGATCTTCTATCTACTGTCAAAACTCTTTAGATTCTTTGTTCGTAAAGCGCTCACTGACCGTTCTTATTCAAAACAAAATCTAGTTTTGGTCCTGAACCGTGTCGGTAGCTCAGCCATTATGTTCTTCGGTTTCCTGATTGCAATGGTCATTGCGATCCCTGGTTTCACACCGGGTCAGCTCATGAGTGCCTTGGGGATTGGTTCGGTTGCAATCGGTTTCGCGTTTAAAGATATTTTCCAGAACTTACTGTCGGGTATTTTGATTCTCCTCGGTGAACCGTTCAAAATCGGTGACGACATTATTGTGTCAGGAATGGAAGGTACAGTTGAAGATATTCAAATTCGTGCAACCTTCCTACGCTCTCCCGATGGTCGTCGTATCGTGATTCCAAACGCGACGGTTTACACCAGTGCGGTAACGGTGAATACCGCTTATCAACGTCGTCGTTGTGAATTTGTGGTGGGTATTGGTTATGAAGATGACATTCAAAAAGCTAAAAACATTGTTTTGGCCATTTTAGACAAAGACCCGACCATTTTGAGCCAACCTGCGTTTACCGTAAACGTGAATGCTTTGGCTGATTTCTCGGTCAATCTGAATGTCCGTTGGTGGGTTGATACCACTGAAACCACCACTGCGAACTCGATCAGTGAAGTGCAAGAACACGTTATCCAAGCATTCAATCAAAATGGTATTTCAATTCCGTACCCTGTACAGGAAGTGAAAGTTTACCGTGGTGATCAAGCTGAGACAGAAGCGTCAACAGCTAAATAATCGCCCTAAAACGTATGGAATCACAGTTTCTGTCCGGATAATTCGGTTGCCTAAGCTGACTGCTTGGCAACCGTTTTTTATGAGTAAATCTACCTCATAAGGAATAAATCCACCTTCAGGTCCAATGATGATCGTACATCCATGTTGAATCCCTGTAGGCATCACATCTTCGACATAAGGATGCGCCACATAAGCCGGAGAGTCCGAGGAGATCATGCTCGGTAAAACATCCTCCACAAAGGGTTTAAAGCGTTTATATAATTCAATTTTGGGCGCAATGGTGTCACCTGCCTGCTCCAAACCCAACGTCACATAGTGATCGAGCTGCTGTAAAAATGGGGTCTGCCAATAGCTTTTATCCACGCGATAACTGTGCAGCAAAATGATTTTTTCTACACCTAAGGTGACGGCATCCATGATCAGACGGCGCAACACTTTCGGACGAGGCATTGCCACAATTAAAGTCACCGGATGCTTTGCTGGTACTTCTTCTTCTTGTAAGGGTTTAAGTTGAATGCCGTTATCCGTAATACTGACGATTTGGGTTAAATAACGCTTTCCTTCCCGAATCCCGACTTTGAGGGTATCGCCCACTTGTACATCGACATGGGTTTTTAAATGCTCAATTTGGCGTTTGGCACTGATATTCCACAGTTCAGATTCAGTTTGACGTGGGTCAAGCAGGACGATGTTCATAAAAATTCTCTTACCCAGTTCAATTGGATACGCGAAAACGTCATCCACAACGGTTCAAGGCAACACTCAATAGAATCACTCAAGTTTCAGCGATTATTTGTTAGACATAAAAATTCGACGCGTTTTGTCGGTGAGCTGCACTGCACCGCAAGATGGCTTCCTTGCGAAGCTTCGCATTCCATTTTGCCGAATGAGAAACAACGTTTCGTAAGAGTACCTCCAACCGAAGGCTAAGCCCTTTCTTCAAATCTTAAATGTAAGACTCTGTCGAGCCTATTCATTCATCTGTTTAAAGCATCAACCAATTTAAATCATGGTTGTAAATTCAAAGGTATTGATCAATCACCTGAATATGCTTTTGCAGCGACCCAGTATTCTTTTGCATAATCAGCTGAGCTGCATCATTTAAAGCCTGCGCTTTCGCAGTATTTTGAATGATCTCAACCAATGCACTAGCCGCCTGCTCAAAATCCTGCACAACCACAACCGCATGGGCCGCTACAAATTCATCCACAATGGTTTGAAAATTAAAATAATGCTGACCTAATACTGTCGGGACATGCAGCGCGATAGGTTCCAAAATATTATGTCCACCGCCCGGTACATTTAAAGACCCGCCAACAAAACAAGCCTGACTCAGTGCCAGCCAAAGCCATAATTCACCCATACTATCCGCTAAATACACTTGCGTTTCAGGCTGAATCGTTTGCTTTAAACTGCGGCGCTGTGTGCGTAAATTCAGTTTCTGCGCTTCTACAAAAACCTCATCAAAGCGTTCGGGATGCCGTGGTACGACGATACATAATAGCTCAGGCTGTTGTTGCAAAATCGGCTGCAGTGCTGCGAGCAGTTTTTGTTCTTCTGGTGCATGTGTACTGGCAATGGTAATGATTTTACGGCCTTGCAAAGCCCAATCTTGACGTAACTGCGCTGCTTGTTGCACAAAGCTATCGGGCGCATGAATATCAAACTTGATACTTCCCACGACCTGACTGGTATGCGGGTTTGCACCCAACTCAATAAATCGCGCTAAAGTTGCCTGATCTTGCGCCAATAATTGTTTCAAACTCTTTAGCATCGGCTGCGTCAAACTCGGGACTTTGCTATAACCCTTCGCCGATTTTTCAGATAATCTGGCATTAATCAATAAACACGGAACGTTAGCCTGATCGGCTTCAATCATCAAATTTGGCCAGAGTTCTGTTTCGACCAGAGCCAACATTTTCGGTTGATATTTTTCGATAAAACGACAGACTAATTTTTTTTGATCTGCTGGCAAATACACGGCCTGAAACAGCGATTCATATGGTGATTTTAAAAATAATTGTTTCGCACGCGCTTGTCCGGTTTTGGTCGTATTGGTAACCAAGACCGGATGACCTGCTTTGAGATAATGTTCAATCAGCGGCTGTGCAGCGTTGGTTTCTCCTACGGAAACCACATGAAACCAAATTGCATTGCGGTTTTTAACCTGCTGAAATGGCCCAAAGCGCTCAAGACACTCTTGCTGATATAGTTGGAGATCTTCAGCACGTTTTTTGATGCGCCATTGATATAGCGGCTTAATCAGCGCCAAAGCTGCGTTATACCAAAAAGGAGTAGTCAAATTATTACGCTCAAAAACGGTTTGAATCGGCAGAATATATCAGAGCATTATCCACATGTTAATGGATAATGCGTATTCAAGTGTCGATTAATACGTTGAACGTCCTGAACCAAATTTATTTTTCATGCTTGGATAATCAATATAGCCTTCGGCAACATCTGTCCCAATCATATTTTCCAACTGCAATTCATTTAGTGCAGCATTCGCTAGCAAACGTTCAAACAAATCTGGATTGGCAATATAGGCTTTACCAAAAGACACCGCATCGGCTTTACCTGAGGCCAATAAATCAACAGCATCTTCACGGCTTAAACGCATATTGGCAATGTACGGCACTCCATTTGAGCGCTGTTTCAGATAGTCACTAATACTGTCATCCGCCAGATATTCACGGGTAAAGAAGAATGCAATCTTCCGTTGCCCCAACTGCTCTAAAGCATAGCCAAAGGTTTCACGTGGATCATGATCGCCCATATCGTGTTCATCACCACGCGGCGCAAGATGTACACCTACACGACCTGCACCCCACACTTCGATCAGCGCATCCACCACTTCAAGCAATAAACGTGCGCGGTTTTCGACAGAACCACCATACTCATCTTCACGTAAATTGGTTTTGCTTTGTAGGAATTGATCGATCAAATAACCATTGGCCGCATGCAATTCCACACCATCAAAACCGGCTTCTTTGGCTTTGATCGCAGACTGTTTGTATTGTTCTACAATGCTTTTGATTTCTGCAATCTCTAATGGACGTGGCACGACATATTCGCGTTTTGGGCGAAGCAGACTGACATAACCCGCCTGTTGTACCGCACTGGCAGAAACTGGTGTATCACCATTCAAAAGGTCGGGATGTGAGACACGTCCGACATGCCACAATTGTGCCACAATTAAACCTTGCTGTTCATGTACGGCTTGGGTCACCAATTTCCAGCCCTGAACTTGAGCATCGGTAAATAAACCCGGCGTCTGCAAATAGCCATTAGCTGCTTCTGAAATGACTGTTGCTTCTGAAATGATTAATCCAGCACTTGCACGCTGTGCATAATATTCAGCCATCATCGGCGTTGGAACACGGTCAATGGTTGCACGACTACGGGTTAGTGGCGCCATTACAACGCGATTTTTGAGGTGTAAATCACCCAAAATGAGAGGAGTATTAAGTTCAGCCATATATGTCTCGCCTAACACTTCAAATGCGAAAAATGATTTAAAGTGAGTTCTGCAGATAATCAATATATTGCTGAATGAGTTCTTCATTGCGCGAAAAATACGACCATTGACCATATTTCTCGGCTTGAATTAAGCCCGCCTGTTGTAACACAGACAAATGATTAGACATCGTAGACTGCGAAACATTACCGAGTTTTTCGATATTGCCAGCGCATACACCACGATTAAAGCCGCCACATTGTTCTTCTGACAAAAATTGTTCAGGTGTTTTCAACCATTCCAAGATTTGACGTCGAGTCGGATTGGCAAGTGCTTTAAAAATTAAATCAATATCCATAATTTAAACGGGTTTAATTAAATAAAAATTTGGACAACAAAGTTCTATTCAGCATCTTGAATACACTATATCGTATTTTTTCGATTTTTATATCGATTTTTTTAGATATGATGATCAAAAACAGATAGAACTTTGTTTTCTATATAAATTTAAATTACAAACCTTGTTTGAGGCTGGCTTCAATAAACTTATCTAAATCACCATCAAGTACCGCGCCGGTGTTTGAACTTTCCACACTGGTACGTAAGTCTTTAATACGCGAGTCATCTAAAACGTATGAGCGAATTTGGCTGCCCCAACCGATATCTGACTTGGTATCTTCCAACGCTTGTGCCGCATCATTACGTTTTTGCATCTCTAATTCGTAGAGTTTTGCACGTAATTGTTTCCATGCATGGTCACGGTTGGCGTGCTGTGAACGTTGGTTCTGACATGCCACCACAATCCCTGTTGGAGCGTGAGTTAAACGTACCGCAGAGTCTGTTTTGTTAATGTGCTGACCACCCGCACCAGATGCACGATAGGTATCAGTACGTACATCAGCTGGATTGATTTCAATTTCAATATTGTCATCAATTTCAGGCGATACAAAAACCGCTGAGAATGAAGTATGGCGACGATTACCTGAGTCAAAAGGTGACTTACGGACTAAACGATGTACGCCAGATTCTGTACGTAACCAACCATATGCATACTCACCTTCTACACGGATCGTTGCAGACTTGATCCCTGCCACATCACCATCAGACTCTTCCATCACTTCTGCTTTAAAGCCATGCCGTTCAATCCAACGTAGATACATACGCAGTAACATCGATGCCCAGTCCTGTGCTTCAGTACCACCTGAACCTGCTTGGATTTCGACATAGCATGGGTTCGGGTCCATCGGATTACTGAACATACGACGGAATTCTAATTTCGCAAGTTCTGCTTCCGCTGAAGTTAACTCTGCTTGCACATCTGCAAGTAAGCTTTCTTCTTCTGCTTCAACCGCAAGATCCAGCATCGCTTGGGCATCTTCTAGTTGAGTTGAAAGCCCTTCGAGCACGTTAATGACGTTTTCGAGTTCACCTTTTTCTTTTGCCATTGCTTGCGCACGGCTTTGATCATTCCAAATTGCTGGGTCTTCCAGCTCACGTAGAACCTCTTCTAAACGCTCTTTTTTCAGATCGTAGTCAAAGATACCCCCGTAATGTTTGACCACGGTCGTTTAAGTCTTTTAGCTGTAATAGATACGGATTAATTTCCACGTGAATTACTCTCAATCAAAAAATTTGGCTTAAATAGCCGCCTATTATATCACAGAGAATTTGCACAGTTTCAGCCAGATTGATCATCCAAATCATTGACTTCAATACACATAATATGAACAATACGCTCGCATTACTATTTATTACATTTTTTTTACAACAATAATGTTTCGAGGGTTTTATGAAAAAGACATTACTTGCACTAGGCTTAGCTGTAATCGCATCTTCAAGTTTTGCTTATGACGGCCAAATTGATGGCGGTTTTACTTATACAGATTGGGATGATGATTTTACTGATACTGATAATACATTCAACCTAAAAGGTACTTTGTATTTTGACTCAGTACAAACTGGTAATGGTCCATTAAATGAAGCTGCATTTCTAGGTCATAACAGCAATGCCTATCTTGGTTATTCATATAACACTTGGGAAAGTAATGAAGTTTTTGGTTCAAAACTTGAATCTGATACTCACCACTTAACCGCAGGTATTGAATATTTTGTCGATCAATTCTATATCAATGGTGAAATTGGTCTTGGTCAATACAATCAAAAAGAAACTGAATTTGGTCAAACTCTTTATGATGAAGACTACGATGTGACTACTTACCGTGCATTAGTGGGTTATCTTCCTGTATCAAACCTATTACTTGCTGCAGGTATTGATGGCTATCAAGGCGACAACGATGAAGACGAAGACAACCGTTTTGCTGTAAAAGCAAAATATGTTGCGCCGTTGAACAATGGTCAATACATCAACCTTGAAGCAGATGGTGCTTTTGGTGATGTAGATGCTGTTACGATTGGTGCAGACTACTACTTCGACCAAGCATTTAGCGTTGGCGCTGCTTATAGCATCGTTGATAACGGTGAAGAAGATACAGATTACTTCGCTATTCGTTCAAAATACTTCCTTAACCCGAACCTAGCAATCGGTGGTCAAGTTGGTTTTGGCGATGACGTTCAAGCGTTCAACATCAATGCAACTTTACGTTTCTAATTTCGTTTGAATTAGGAATGTGCATTAAAAAAGCACCTCAAATTTGAGGTGCTTTTTTCTTTTCGATGTAATATTTACTTTAAAAAAAGTCCAATTGTTGACCAAATAATCTACAAATTCATAATATCTACACAGTTTTAATAAAACAAAACATTAATAATAATTATATATTTTTCAATATCTTAAATAATTAAAATTACATAAAATTACCGAATACACAGTTCTGCAACTTTGCAGCAATTGACCATCTTTAAAAATTCTCTAGACTAAAACTTGTAACAAAAAATGTATTAAATTTAGCCAAACAATTTAGAGGGGTAGTTTCCATGAAAAAACTCGCAATTGCTTCAGCACTTCTTTCTGCACTTGCTATTACAGGTACAGCTCATGCTTATCAAGCAGAAGTGGGCGCTTCAGCTGGTTACATCGACCCAGATAATGGAAGCTCTGGCAGTGAATTTGGTGTAAACGGTACTTATTACTTCAACCCTGTTCAAACGCGTAACGCTCCTCTTGCAGAAGCTGCATTCTTAAACCGTGCAAGTAACGTCAATGCACACGCAACTTTCGCTGACCGTGGCAATGTTGACGACAATACTTATGGCGTTGGTATCGAATACTTCGTACCAAACTCAGATTTCTATGTATCTGGTGATGTAAGCCGTAATAATGTCGAAGTTGACACTGCAGTCGGCACAATAGACAACGATACAACTTATTATGCAGCTGAAGTGGGTTACCTTCCTGCACCTGGTTTCTTAGTTGCTGCCGGTCTAAAAGGTTGGGACAATGACGATGACGACGGTGTAGATCCAACTTTACGTGCTAAATACGTAACAACTTTAAGCAATGGTAAAGACATCAACCTTGAAGCGGGTGCAGCATTCGGTGATCTAGATGAATTCAATCTAGCAGCGGATTACTTCATCGACAAAACATTCAGTGTTGGTGCTGACTACTACAACAACGATGTCACTGATCGTAACGAAGTAGGGATCAATGCACGTAAATTCTTCAACCAACAAGTGAGCCTTGAAGGTCGTGTTGGTTTCGGTGAAGTTGGCAACAATGACTACAATTCATTTGGTGTAGCAGCGAAATACCGCTTCTAATCCATTGAAGTCAAAACCATAAAAAAAACCGCTCTTCTGAGCGGTTTTTTATTTGCCTGTAAAAATGGAATTTATTGAGCCAAGTGTAAAACTCTCAATTGAACACTGACATTTCCTCTAAATTCATTTTTATCGAGTTCGTAGACCAAGCGGATTTTATCTTGCATAGGATTAAATTCATATTTTTCTGCCGCATTAAATGCAATTGCGTCCACCATTAAACCATTATCTAAAGCAAGTTTTAATTTCAAATGTAGGTCTTTCAACCAACGATAATCTAAAATTTTAAATAGGCCTTCATAGACCGGTGCAGGGAATTTTTGTCCCCATGGACTTAAATTTTGCAGAAGATCGACGGTTTCGACATTAATGGCCGAATCGGGCAATTCGCCATCTGTCCAAATAGTGGCCTGAAATAAACTTTCATCTTGCGCAGCGATGAGTGCTTCAAAAGCGGTTTTAAATTCAGAAAAATGCTGCTTTTGAATGGTTAGTCCTGCTGCGGCTGCATGCCCGCCAAAATGACTCACCAAATGCGGATGTAATTCAGCAATACGCTCAATACTGTCTCGAATATGAATACCTTCGATAGAACGCGCAGAGCCTTTAATATGTACGCCATCCTCATCTGCGGCAAAGACGATTGCAGGTCTATGAAATTGTTCTTTCAAACGCCCTGCAACAATCCCAATCACCCCTTGATGCCAATGCTGTTCAAACATGATCAAGGCTGCAGGTAAGTTATCCTGATCAAGCTGAATATGTTCTAACTCAGCCAGAGCTTCCTGTTTAATCTGCCCTTCGACTTGGCGTCTTTCAATATTGAGTTGATTCAACTGCTGCGCAATCGGATAAGCCGTACTTAAATCTGCCGCAATCAGACACTCAATCCCAATATCCATAGTCTCCATACGCCCAGCTGCATTGAGTCGTGGGCCAACTACAAAGCCCAAGTCTTGTGCTTTTAACTGTGCGGGATCACGACCAGCGATATCCAATAATGCACTGATCCCTGGACGACATAGTCCTTGCTGAATCCGCTTCAAACCAGCATCGATCAAGATCCGATTATTCAGATCTAGACTTGCAACATCGGCATAAGTGCCTAAAGCCACCAAATCCAAATATTGGCTGAGGTTGGCTGTGGATTTAGCATTTTTTTTACGCATACTGGCCAAATTGGCCAACACATAAAATGCAACACCTACGCCAGCCAAGGCTTTACTTGGAAATTCACATCCCAACTGATTCGGATTCACCACCGCTTCTGCTTGTGGTGTTTCCTTAGTGGTCAGGTGATGGTCGGTAATGATCACCTGCATACCATGCGCCTGTGCCTGTGCTACACCAGCATGGCTCGAAATACCATTATCGACTGTAATCAGCACATCTGGGGTAAAACTCACGAAGGCCAAATCGGCAATGGCGGGTGTCAGGCCATAACCATATTTGAACCGATCTGGAACCAGATATTCAACATCCGCACCCATATCACGCAGTGCCAAGACCATCAATGCAGTACTGGTCGCACCGTCGGCATCATAATCACCAACAATGACGATTTTCTTTTGAGTATCAATTGCTTGATCGATTATTTCAATCGCTTGCTCTAAACCCTTTAAGTTTGGCGCATGTAAGTGCTTAAGCTTCAATTCCAGTTCTTGTGCGGAAGAAACCCCACGACGTGCCAATAAATCAGCAATAAACGGGGCAACGCCCTGAATATCTTCAGGGCGCGTCAAATGGGGTCTTTGTTGAATTAAAAGTTTAGACATTTATGGCATCAGTCGCTGTAAAACCCATTGACCATCCTGTAGTTTATAACTCAAGCGGTCATGTAAACGATTTGGACGGCCTTGCCAAAATTCATAATAATCCGGAACTAAACGATAGCCACCCCAAAACTCAGGTTTCGCCAATACGTCTTTGCTTTCCACTTGATCATGCAAATTTTGGAATCGCTGTTGTAATTCTTCACGACTGGCGATAACACCACTTTGTGGAGTGCTAATGTGTGCTGCGATTTGGCTGTCACGCGGTCGTTTATGGTAATAATCCGTAGATTCTTCCAGAGAAATCTTTTCCACACGACCACTGACCCGAATTTGACGTTCCTGCTCTTGCCAATAAAACAATAACTCTGCATAAGGATTATTGAGCAGATCGTTACCTTTTTGACTGTCATAGTTGGTATAGAAGTCATAACCTGCATGGGTCGCACCGCGCAACAAGACCGTCCGCACGTGCGGACGACCTTGGGCATTTGCCGTCGCCAATGACATAGCATAGGGTTCATGCAATTGTGCTGCTAAGGCATGGTTAAACCATAATAAAAACTGCTCATGTGGATCACGGTTCACCTGATCTTCATGCAACTCACCTTTTTGATAAGTTAAACGCAGTTCACTTAAGTCCTTAATCACATCATTCATGCAATTTCCCCTCTTGATTTAAGCTGCATTGGCACGAACAGCATCGGCCAAATGATTTGCCAATGCGGTGACTTCTTCAAGGTCATTACCTTCAACCATGACTCGAATCACCGGCTCTGTGCCTGATTTACGAATCAAGATTCGACCGCGTCCTTTGAGCTGCGCTTCAGCTTTTTCAAACTCGCTCACCAGTGCAGGTACGGCGTAGGGGTCAAACATCGCAGCCAAGCGAACATTTACCAGAACGTTTGGTAATAATTCAAAACCTTCCACCAATTCATGTAAGGCTTTACCTTGTTCAACCATCACCGTTAACACCTGAAGTGAAGCAATGATCGCATCACCTGTGGTGCTCTTGTCCAAAGTCAGAATATGACCTGATGGCTCACCGCCCGTTACCCAGCCCTTTTCTTCTAGGCCTTGTAAAACATAGCGGTCACCAACTTTGGCACGAAGCAACGGCACTTTGGCTTGATCTAAAGCAATTTCAAGCGCCATATTGCTCATCACGGTACCCACAATACCCGCAGGCTTTTGACTCGCTTGAGTGGCTAAAATATAGAGAATATGGTCACCGGTAATTTGCTGACCATTTTTATCGACCATAATCACACGGTCAGCATCACCATCAAAGGCAATCCCTAAATCCGCCTGATGTTCAACAACTGCTTTTTGTAAAAACTCAGGATGCGTCGAACCACAGTCTTTATTGATGTTCAAACCATCCGGTTCGTTAAACAGCGCAATCACTTTTGCACCCAGTTCACGATATACCGAAGGACCGACGCTATAGGCTGCACCATTGGCACAGTCCACCACAATTTTTAAGCCTGTCAGGTCAAAATGGTACGGGAAGGTTGATTTACAAAACTCGATATAACGACCATTGGCATCCTTCACACGCACACTTTTACCTAAGTTTGCTGGGTCTTCGATCACCAAGTCATTTTCAAGTTCTTTGTTAATAGCTTCTTGAATTTCATCCGGCAATTTTTTACCTTCGCTCGAGAAGAACTTAATGCCATTATCAAAATAAGGGTTATGCGACGCCGAGATCACGATGCCTAAGCTGGCATGTAATGCACGGGTTAAATGGGCAATTGCGGGTGTAGGTAATGGACCCAGCAAATGAACATAAACACCTGCTGCGTTTAAACCGGCTTGTAATGCTGACTCTAAAATATAGCCCGATAATCGGGTATCTTTACCTAGTACAACGATGGGCTTTGCTTTTTTACTGTATTGTTTTAATACTTTACCTGCGGCAAATCCTAGTTTTAATGCAAATTCAGGGGTAATAGGCAATTCACCGAATTTGCCACGAATGCCATCTGTACCAAAATAACTCATGTTGTACTCACTTCTTAATGGTGATCTTAATCATCACTTTTTACTGCAAATACTTTACACCAAAAACAAAAAGGCCGTCATATTAATGACGGCCTTTTCGGCTAAAAGCTACTAAATATCAACCAACACGGTAGTTTGGTGCTTCTTTAGTAATAGTCACGTCATGTACGTGAGATTCAGACATACCTGCCGCAGTAATTTTGACAAACTGTGCATTTTTACGTAAGTCATCGATCACCGCAGAACCGGTATAACCCATAGATGAACGTAAACCACCCATCATTTGATGAACGATGTTACCCATTGGGCCTTTGTACGGTACGCGACCTTCAATACCTTCTGGTACAAGTTTTTCAGCACCGGCTTTTGAGTCTTGGAAATAACGGTCAGCAGAACCTGTTGCACCTGCCATCGCACCCAATGAACCCATACCACGATAAGCTTTGTAGTAACGACCTTGGAAGAATTCAACTTCGCCTGGTGCTTCTTCAGTACCCGCCATCAATGAACCTACCATGATGGTACTCGCACCTGCACCAATCGCTTTTGCCATATCACCAGAGAAACGGATACCACCGTCTGCGATCAATGGAATTTGGTCTTTCAGTGCATTGGCAACGCTGTCAATCGCAGAGATTTGCGGCATACCAATACCAGCCACAATACGTGTAGTACAGATTGAACCTGGGCCAATACCCACTTTCACTGCATCTGCGCCAGCATCTAATAATGCAAGAGCTGCATCACCAGTCGCGATGTTACCGCCAATCACTTGAACTTGTGGATAGTTGGCTTTAACCCAACGTACACGTTCAATTACACCTGCAGAGTGACCATGTGCAGTATCAACAACAATCGCATCAACACCCGCTTCTACCAATGCTTCTACACGGCTTGGTGTTTCTGCACCTGTACCAACTGCAGCACCAACGCGTAAACGACCTAAGTCATCTTTGCAGCTGTTTGGATAGTTTTCAGCTTTACGGAAATCAGTAACCGTGATTAAACCTTTCAGTTCGTTGTTGTCATTTACAACAAGGACTTTTTCAATACGGTGTTTTTGAAGTAATGCTTGGATATTTTCTTTTGATTCGTTTTCACGAACAGTCACCAAACGATCATGACCTGTCATGATGTTACTAACAGGTTGCTCAAGATTGGTTTCAAAACGAGTGTCACGACCAGTAACAATACCCACCACTTGACCGTCTTTCACCACTGGTACACCGCTGATGTTATTTGCTTGAGTTAAAGCAATCAGCTCACGTACAGTCGTTTCTGGTGTAACGGTAATTGGGTCTTTCACCATACCTGCTTCAAATTTTTTCACGCGGCGAACTTCTGCAGCTTGTGCAGCAATATCCATGTTTTTATGCAGGATACCGATACCACCGTTTTGCGCCATTGCAATCGCCATACGTGATTCAGTCACAGTATCCATCGCAGCAGAAACAAGTGGAATATTCAAATTGATGCCACGTGTGAAACGTGTCTTAAGAGAGACATCTTTTGGGAGAACAGTAGAATAGGCAGGGAGTAATAAGACATCATCAAAGGTTAGGGCTTCTTGAACGATGGTCAACATAACAGTCTCGCTGGTAATTTCCGTGAGCCATTATATACAAATTTCCGTTCAATTTTCATTTTAATTGCGGCAATTCTTTACGGAGTTTTCAATATTTACCATCGAATATGCTGTTTTCAGCAAGAATACTCTGAGGGTTAGTCAGCATCCAGTGCAATACAGGCAGAATCCGAAGACTCTACCTCTTAGATTTCAATAAATTTATTCTGGAAATAAAGCCTTAACTGACTTGATCGAAATCTTCGTCATTTTCAGCGTCATGCAGTGGAATACTGATCAATGGAATCATTTGATGCGCGATGCGTGCTTTATTACATTGCTCATCAGCTATCTGCACACTTTTACATGTGGAACTCCGAGCCTCGTACACCCTACAACTCACTGCTTGCCCAATTTTCCCACCCAAAGCGATACAACGAGACTGTGTTTGATTGGTGCCCGCCATACATGAATACACGGCATTAACCGGCTCAGTATAATGTTCGGGCATATTCAGCCCTTCTGCCCAATAAAAAGAAACGCGATAGTGGGCACAACATGCTCCACAGGTTAAACATGCATCCTGAGTCGGTATTTGAGACAACATTTTTATCTATTCTCGTCATCTAAAAGCTTATTTTATGGACGAAAAATACTAAAAAATGTTATCTGCAAACTCAATTATTTTTTCTGAATTTTCAAGTCATTATACTGGGCAAGTAAAGACTGTTTCATCCATTAAATCGACACCACACTGCAAGGTTTCGATCCAATCTAAGAATTGGTTGATCTGTTCTTTACCAATAAATGGCGTGCCGTGCTGCGGTACGATCATTTCCACATCCATCGTCCGTACCATGTTGACCCACAGACGGATCACTTTGTTCGAACACATGTAGCGCTGATGGAAGCCTTTCATTTTAGGAATATGAGCGGCAAAATTTTCTAAAGGTTTAGAGGCATCATCCACCATAGATGCGCCCATATCCCCTGAGAATAAAATTTTGGCAATCGGGTCATAAAATTGGAAGTTACCAACCGAATGTAGGAAATGTGCAGGAACAGCCACCAAATGACTATTGCCTAATGGAATCACCTGACCATGATCTGGCAGTTCGATCAGACGATCCAACCAGTTGCCTTTCATCCGGTCACTCATAAATGCAGAGTTTAAATGCGGTAAGAAACGCGCCCACAGCTTAGATGCCACCACTTTGGCGTCAGTATAAACCAACCAACGCGGCATCGAGGTAATAATGTCTGGGTCCTGATGCGAGGCCATCACATAGTCAAGATTGGTCAAACGGGTATATTTATTCAGTTCCATAGTCAGTGGGACATAGGTCAAGTCACCACCCGGATCGAGCACCGCTGCGCGCTCATTATCCAAAATCAGGAACTGGTTCGCCTGTACGCCCTCGCCTTTTACCAAGCTGGTAAAGCTAATACATTTATGCTTTCCATCATCATAAAGTACCTGTGATGTTGTGCGTTCGAAAGCCATTCCCATTCCCCAAATTTTTTATCAAAAAAAATATATTCTATAGGTTAATAACATATATTTATTTAGGGAAACTTACAATAAATATTCAGTCAATATTATCTGAAATATCAGTGAATTGGGTCTCATTTATTGGCAAAGAATCCTGAGTTTTTAACTCAGGATTTCATGTATTTTTAATATGGTGAGATCATTATTTAAAATAAATAGTGTTGTGCCAACGCAGCCAAACCAATCACCAAGAATACTAGGGCGCCAATTTTATGAATCAGTGAAATCGGTAGTTTTTCTGCTAGTTTGTTCCCAATAAATACCGCAGGCGCATTAACCAACATGATGCCTAGTGTCGTCCCCAAAGTCACCCAGCCAATACTGTCAAAGCGTGCTGCCAGTGCAACTGTAGCAATTTGGGTTTTATCTCCAATTTCAGCCAAGAAGAACAAAACGAAAGTGGCGCCGAAAACCCCATATTTTTGCCACTTATTGATACTTTCAGATTCATCATCCAATTGATCGGGGATCAACATCCACACCGCCATAGCAATAAAGCCCAGAGAAACGATCCACAATAAAACGGTTGGGCTTAAAACGGTGGTAATCCATTGACCCAGCACAGCAGAAACCCCGTGGTTGACCACAGTCGCGAGGAAAATTGCAATTAAGATCGGAACGGGTTTACGAAAACGTGCAGCAAGCAGTAAGGCAAGTAATTGTGTTTTATCACCCATTTCTGACAGGGCAACAACAGCAAGGGAAATGAAGAAAGCGGTTAACATGGTGCATTTCTCTGGCTAGCAATAACATATACCGATGACTTATCCCTCCTGCTAGCCAATGTGCAGAGTGATAAATCAAAGGTCTTGCCAACAAAAGAAAGCTACGAAGAGCTCATTTGGTTCTTTGCTATGATGACCATGCTCGTTTTAGAGCAAATATGTTGACCATCACCTTTTTACTTTGCGTAAAAAGCGGCTACTCCCCAATGAAGTAATGCTATTCTAGCGAGGAATGCATGTTTTCGCAATTTTAATTTTCGATGACTCAATTTGATATGCAAAACAATAATCAAAAATTTCAAGAATTTATTCAACACTATATGCATGTGCAGGATGTATTAATCATTGCAGGTGGTCCATCTCAGCTCAATTTCGACTTAACCACCATTCAGCCCTCAAAAAAACTGCTGATCATTTGCTGTAATCAAAGTTTTCTTCAACTTCCTCAGGCTCAAATTGCTCATCATTCAGACTATGCATGGTGGTTACAGTATCAGCCCATGCTCAAAGCCTGCTTTCAAGGTGACATCATTAGCGGATGTGGTTTAGGTCACAACCGGCCATATCCTGAACATGAAGTGATTAACTTCAAAACCGTGCGCATCGATACGCAAGCGGAGTTATTTCATTCACCGTACTTTGTTTATGGTAATAATTGCGGCCTTCAAGCCTATTCACTCGCACATCTCTTTCAACCGCATCGTATTTGGCTGATGGGCTATGACTTTCAACACCAACAAGGTCAAACACATGCTTATCAGCATCAACATGTGCAAGAACTGGAGCATTATGAAAAGTTTTGGGGCTTATTTTTAAAAGACTTCCAACGCTTTGAACATTTAAGGCACAAGCTTTGGCCGACGGCGCACCCGCATCGTACGCTTCCACTCACCTACAACCTCAACGCAAACTCGGCATTAAAGCTGTACCCTTCACCCATTGAACTTCCTGATTGGCTTTGTCAGTCCACCACCACGCCATAAAAAAACCCTGCCAAAGCAGGGTTCATTTTGAAACTTAAACAGGTCAGATTAGATCAATAAAGTTCGGATATCTTTGAGCAGCTTCGTCAGTTTATTGGCAAAACGTGCAGCGTCCGCTCCATTAATCACACGGTGATCGTATGACAATGACAGCGGCAACATCAAACGTGGATCAAAGCTTTCACCATTCCATACTGGCTGCATGGTTGCAGGTGAAATACCCAAAATCGCCACCTGTGGCCAGTTGACCAACGGTGTAAATGCCGTGCCACCAATTGAACCCAAACTGGTAATGGTAAAATTCGCACCTTGTAGATCTTTTGGCGATAGTTTTTTGTCACGTGCTTTTTGACTCAGCTCACCCAGCTCAATTGCAATCTGCTTAATCGATTTTTGATCTGGATTACGCAGTACAGGCACGGTCAAACCATCAGGCGTGGCAACGGCAATCCCCATATGGATTTCATTGCGTAGCAATACTGACTTGCCATCATCAGACAAATGACCTGCAAATTCACGCTCTTCTTTCAACAAATAAGCCACTGCTTTGATGATGAAAGCCATAATGGTTAAGCCAATACCTTCTTTCTTAAAGTTAGCTTTTAAATCATTACGCCAAGCTTCAAGATCGGTAATATCCGCAGCATCGAATTGCGTCACTTGCGGGATAAAATTGTTTAAAGACAATTGCGGAATCGACACTTGTTGTAAACGTGTCAAAACTTTCTCTTCCACACCACCAAAAGCATCAAAGCTTGGCAATTTCGGCAAGCCTGAAACCTGTGCCACAGCTTGAGCTGCAGGTGCAACTTGCGGAGTGGTCAAACGGGTTTTCACATAAGCGAATAAATCTTCTTTCATTAAACGCTCATGCGGGCCCGATGCTTTGACTTCTGCTAAAACCACACCCAATTCACGTGCAAGCTTACGAACGGCAGGTCCTGCATACACTTTAGCATTCGCCGCATTTTGCTCTTTGGTGAGCTTATCTGCGCCTTGTGGTTGCGGTGCTGCTTCAACTTTGCTTTCAGCTTTTGGAGCAACTGTCGCAGGCTGTGCTACAGTTGGAGTAGGTTTCGCTGCTGGCGCGGGTGCTGCAACAGCTTGACCTTCAGCTTCAATCGTCACTAAAGCGACGCCTTCAGAGACACTTTGCCCTAACTGGACATGAATCGCGGTGATTTTACCAGCGGTAGAGCTTGGCACTTCTACCGTTGCTTTGTCTGATTCCACCACGATGATGCTTTGGTCTTTTTCAACCACATCACCCACAGCGACTAAAATTTCAGCCACTGCTGCTTTATCAACACCTAAGTCAGGCACTGCAATATCAACAGGTCCAGACGCCGCAGCCGTAGACGGCGCTGGTGTTGCTTCTGCAACAACAGGTGCAGCAACAGGCTGTGCAGTTTCTTGCACAGCAGCCGATTCAACCGCAGCAGATGAAGCCGCCGTTTTCACCGTTAAAATCACTACACCTTCTTTCACTACATCGCCAGCACTGATTGTGATCGATTCAACACGGCCTGATACAGTACTTGGGACTTCGACTGTCGCTTTGTCTGATTCCACCACGATAATACTTTGATCGACATCAATCTCATCACCAACAGAGACCAAAATCTCACTTACCGTAGCTTTTTCTACGCCAATATCAGGAACTTGCACATCGATGCTTTGCGACTGAGGAGCATTGGCTGCAACAGATGCTGCTGCAGTTTGTTCTGCTTCCACAACCGGAGTTGGTTCTGCTGCTTCGTCTTCACTTGCATTTTGTACTGGCTCAGCTGTAGCAGTACTTTGACCTTCTGCTTCCAACTCGATCAGCACAGCACCTTCAGCAACACTGTCACCCAGATTAACTGCAATGCTTTTCACCACGCCTGCCGAAGTGCTTGGTACTTCAACAGAGGCTTTATCAGACTCTAACAACACAATGCTGTCATCGACGCTAATGCTGTCGCCGACTTTCACTAAAATCTCAGCGACCGTTGCTTTATCTACACCAATATCAGGAGTCGTAATTTGCATGATTAGTTCTCCTCTTTGTAGTCAGCCACAGCATGCAGTTCCGGCGTTTCCTGCGGAGCCCATGCCACTGGACGGTCAGTATCTAGTTCAAAGCTTGAGATAGCATCTTTGACTAAACGCACATCAACTTCGCCTTCATCCGCGAGTTTTTTCAATGTTGCTACCACAATATGTGCGGCATCGACACCAAAGTAGCTACGTAAGTTGCCACGTGTATCTGAACGACCATAACCATCTGTACCTAATGCAACGAACGGACGATTGTCTGGAAGATAAGCACGGATTTGTTCGCTATAAGCACGCATGTGATCGGTTGCCGATACCACAATACCGTCTTTTTCACGAAGTAATTGAGAGATCCAAGCTTCTTTCGTATCTTCAGCCAATGGATGTAGGCGGTTGTATTCTTCACACGCCATACCATCACGAGCTAATTCGTTAAAGCTAGTGACGCTCCACACGTTTGAATGAATTTGATATTCATCACGAAGGATTTTCGCCGCTTTAATCACTTCACGCAGAATCACACCTGAACCCATCAACTGAACCGTTGCTTTCTCATCTTCTTCGAAGAGATACATACCACGTTTAATGCCTTCTTCAGCACCTTCAGGAATAGCAGGGTGTTCGTAGTTTTCATTCATTACTGTTAAGTAATAGAACACGCGCTCTTGGTTCACGTACATGCGTTTTAAACCATCATGTACGATCACTGCCAACTCATAACCAAAACATGGGTCATAAGAAATACAGTTTGGAATCGTATTTGCCAAGATATGTGAATGACCATCTTGGTGCTGTAAACCTTCACCGTTCAGTGTTGTACGACCCGCAGTTGCACCGAGCAAGAAGCCTTGCGCCTGCGCATCACCTGCAGCCCATGCAATATCGCCAATACGCTGGAAACCGAACATCGAGTAGTACATATACATCGGAATCATTGGCAAGTTATTGGTTGAATAACTGGTTCCTAACGCAGCCCAAGCACTCATCGCACCCGCTTCGTTAATCCCTTCTTGTAACATGTGACCATCTTTAGCTTCACGGTAATGCATCAACTGTTCTTGGTCTTCAGGGGTATATTTTTGACCATGCGCAGCATAGATCCCCAACTGACGGAACATACCTTCCAAACCGAAAGTACGCGCTTCATCTGGCACAATTGGTACGACACGATCTTTAATGGCTTTTTCTTTCAATAATGATGAAATCAAACGTACCATCAACATGGTCGTCGATTGCTCTTTACCGCCACTGCCTTTCAGTACCGCATCAAACACAGACAATTCAGGAATCGCCAGCTGTTCACTTTCTTTACGACGTGCAGGTAAATAACCACCCAATGCCTCACGACGCGCCTTCATGTATTTCAATTCAGGCGAGTTTTCACTCGGACGATAGAATGGCACTTCTTCAAGCTGTTCATCGGTAAATGGCAAGTTGAAACGGTTACGCACGTATTTCAACGACTCAAGCTGCATTTTCTTGATTTGATGCGTCTTGTTGACTGCTTCAATCTCTTCCGACAAACCATAACCTTTGACTGTTTTTGCCAAGATAACTGTTGGCTGACCTGTTTCCTTCATCGCTTCGGCATAAGCCGCATACACTTTGAATGGGTCATGACCACCACGGTTCAGGTTATCAATATCTTCATCGCTTAAGTTGCGAACCAACTCTTCAGCTTCAGGATATTTACCAAAGAAATGCGCACGCGTATACGCACCGCCTTTCACTTGGTAGCGCTGGAAGTCACCATCAACTGCTTCTTCCATCACAGCTTTTAAGGCACCTGTATCATCTTTTGCCAGTAGCGGATCCCAATGACGACCCCATACCACTTTAATCACACGCCAGCCTGCACCACGGAACAATGATTCAAGTTCTTGAATAATTTTACCGTTACCACGAACTGGGCCATCTAGACGCTGTAAGTTACAGTTCACGACCCAAATCAGGTTGTCTAGCTTTTCACGGCCTGCAAGTGAAATGGCACCTGTACTTTCAGGCTCATCCATCTCACCATCACCGAGGTAAGCCCAAACTTTACGGTTTTCTTCTTTGATCAGGCCACGGTTCATCAAGTACTTTTGAATGTGTGCTTGATAGATCGACATGATCGGGCCTAGACCCATCGATACGGTTGGGAACTGCCAATAATCTGGCATCAAGTACGGATGTGGGTATGAAGGTAAACCTTTACCGCCAACTTCACGACGGAAATTATTTAAATGTTCTTCAGTCAAACGACCTTCTAAGAACGAACGTGCATAGATACCTGGCGCACAGTGACCTTGATAATAGATCATGTCACCGCCAAAGCTGTCGCTATTGGCACGGAAGAAGTGGTTAAAACCCACGTCATATAAAGTGGCAGATGATGCAAAACTTGCCAAGTGACCACCTAAATCGTCACCTGTTTTATTGGCACGCAGTACCATCGCTAAGGCATTCCAGCGGATCAGCGCACGAATACGGCGCTCCATATCCGAATCACCCGGCATAGGCGGTTGTTCTTCAACTGAAATGGTATTTAAGTAAGGAGTATTTAGTCGCTGAATGGGAACGTGCTTAGCAATCGCTTGTTGATAGAGTTTTTCAAGCAAAAATGCAGCGCGGTCAGTTCCCATGTGCTGTAAAACTGAATCAAATGCGTCCTGCCATTCTTGGGTTTCTTGCGCATCTGTATCGCCATAAAACGCCATACTTCACCTATCCTATGTGCTAAATATATGGCTCTATTAGTACCATATTTTGGCTAGGCTCAGTTATCGCCACAGATGAATACGAAATAGCTCTATTATTTATTTACTAAATACTTATTGATTAACAATTACACAAATTTACATTTTTGGGTCAATTTTCGCCATATTTCATACAGACAATATTTTTTAGAATGATAATTTTATAGTTATTAGCGATAAATAAAAAAGCCATTGTCTGTAGAGGTTCAGACAATGGCTTCGTATACAGATGTTGTATGCGCTTATGGCAACATCGCTAAATACGTCGATGGGTTTTTGCGTTGACCATCTTTCACTACTTCGTAATGCAAATGTGGGCCAGTACAACGACCAGTACAACCAACGTTAGCAATATGCTCACCCGCAGCAACACGGTCGCCTACACGTGCAATTAAGCGTGATGCATGTGCATAACGTGTCAGGTAACCATTACCATGGTTGATTTCAACATATTGACCATAACCTGTGCCCCAACCTGACTTTGTTACAATGCCTGGACCCGTTGCATAAATAGGTGTGCCACTAGCCGCAGAAAGATCTAAACCTGAATGATTTTCTGCACGGCCACCCATGGTACGACCACCATAGTTTGAACTTACACGCTTCATGTCTGGAAGTGGGTGGGCAATTAACCATGAATATGGATTATTTGAACTTGCTGAATAGTTTTTAGAGGAATTGCTTGAACCGTATTTTTTTGCGATTGTCGCATTGTTGAGCTCAATTGATTTTTCACGAATTTTAACATTCAACTTAGTTTCTGCTGGAATATCAATATCATTGCTTTCAGAGTAAGCACCTTGAGACAAAGTGCGAGTTAACTGTTCAATACGATCTGATGATGAATCTGCTTGATTTAATTCAACTAAATCTGCAAAAGCGACTGAAGCGGCCGAAGCAGCCAATGAAAACGCCAATAAAATACGTCGTAAATGCATAAAAAACCTCTATAAACTGTTCTCTTTTGTTCCTTGTGTGATTTCGTCCTTGATATCAGCCAAAAGGAGCGCATAAGATTAAGACATAAACATGTAGGAAATATGTATGTCAGAACCTGTCAACGTCTTTCAACCAACAAGAAAACACATAAAAACAGGAAACTTTTCGTTTCTCTCAACGCAAGTTGCTGCATGGCAGAAGCTTACGAAAATTGTCCAACCGCTATTGCCCCAACCGGATCAATGGCAAGTCGTTTGTTATATAAATGGTGTACTTATATTAACTGGAGAAAATCAGGCACTGATAAGTCAGTTGGCCTATTTACAAAAGCAATATATTGCACAGTTATCACAAATATACGAATTCAAGGATTTGCACAAGATTCAAGTCCGTCTGAGAACTCCGTCTCCAACACCCCATTCCCCTGAAAAAATTTCAAGAACCCTCAGTACAGAAACTCAGGATTTACTCCGTAATGCTGCTGACTTTGTGAGCGACCCTAAGCTTAGCCAAGCAATGCTGCGTTTGGCAAGCAATAAAAAGTAACCACCCAGTTATAACAGACAAATTTGAATGCTCAGAATGTGACGGACTTAACACTTACAAATGATACAATATAACATCACCATTATAAGACAATGACTTATGTCACATTCACATAACTAATTGGGCAATCATTAATGTCATCAAATGTTACAATTTCATAGCTATCTGGATCACTTTTGACATTGCGTAATAACTGATTATTTAATGCATGACCTGACTTATAGGCATCATATTTCGCAATAATTTGATGACCGAGCAAGTATAAATCACCCACAGCATCTAATATTTTGTGACGAACAAACTCATCCGAGAAGCGTAAGCCCTCTTCATTGACCACACCATTGTCATCTACACCAATGGCATTTTCGAGACTCGCCCCTAAAGCCAAATTATTAGCTTTTAGGTAGTCCAAATCTTTCATAAAGCCAAAAGTCCGCGCTTCACTAACTTCATAGACAAATGTTTCGGTTGAAAAGTCGATTGTTGCCGACTGAAATTCTTTCTTAAATGCAGGATGGTCAAAATCAATCGTAAAATTTAATTGGAAACCGTCATGGGGTTGGAAGGCAGCACGTTTATCATCGATCAGTGCTTCGACAGGTTTGCGTATTTTTATGAATTTTTTAGGTGCATTTTGTTCTTGTAGTTCACCTTGCATAAGCAAATAAATGAACGGGCCGGCACTCCCATCCATAATTGGCACTTCAGATGCCGACACTTCCACAATCAGGTTATCAATCCCTAAACCAGCAATCGCACTCATAATGTGCTCAATTGTGCCCACCTTGGCGTTTTCTTGCACCAAGTTAGAACACATGAATGCTTCTTGAATCAGCATAGCATCAGCTGGAATATCAATCGGTGGATTTAAGTCGATACGACGAAACACAATGCCCCCATCGGCATGATGTGGCACAAAGTTAATCATCACTTTTTGCCCACTATGCAGTCCGATGCCACTCGCTTTCACGATGCGTTTCAGGGTACGTTGTTTCAACATGTGTCTTCTATCATCAGTTCACAAAACCGCTATACGTTAGCATATTTAGCCATTGATAAAAAACAAAAAGGTAGCTGATCAGCTACCTTTTGTAATCAATAGACACTTAAGTCATTGAATTTGTTTTATTTACGTTGCTGATTTTTCAAGTAGTCTTGAATACTCATTGGCGTAGGGCGTGAATTCGATGCTGACGCCGCCGCAGCCGCCGGAGCAGCTGCTTCATTGTGCTGACGTTGAATCGCTGGTACATCATCTTCATCTACAGGTGCTTGTGCAGAAGCGACTGTACGCGTTGCTTGTGCGACAGGGCGTTTCACTGGCTCAGCAGAATCGGCAGAATTACGAGTTAAACCCGTTGCGATCACCGTTACACTAATTTCATCACGTGCATCTGGATCAAATACCGTACCGTAGAACACTTGACCTTCATCAAGATCCACAATTTGGTTCACCACATCAGTGATTTCTTCAATTTCACCGAAAGTTACGTCATCGCCACCTGTAACGTTAATCAAAATGCCTTTTGCATTCATGATGGTCACGTTATCTAACAACGGGCTACGGATCGCTTGCTCAGCGGCTTGACGCGCACGGTTTTCACCACGACCAGAACCTGCACCCATCATTGCGTAACCACGTGTACTCATGGCAGTTTTCAAATCGGCGAAGTCAAGGTTGATATGACCCGGACGCACGACAAGATCAAAGATACTACGTACCGCATTTAACAATACATCGTCTGCCTTTTTATAAGCATCTTTCATTGAAATATCGCGGAATACTTTAAGTAGACGTTGGTTCGGAATAATAATCAGAGAATCAACATGTTGCTCAAGTGCTTCAATACCTTTCTCAGCAGATTGCTGACGACGTTTACCTTCAAAGTTAAACGGAGTCGTCACCACACCTACAGTTAAGATACCCATTTCTTTGGCAATTTCAGCAACAACTGGCGCAGCACCGGTACCTGTACCACCACCCATACCTGCAGTCACGAACACCATGTCCGTACCTTCAAGGTGTTGGCGAATCAACTCACGGCTTTCTTCAGCAGCAGTTTGACCCACTTGTGGATTTGCACCTGCACCCAAACCACGGGTACTTTGCTCACCCAGTTGGATTTTAAATTGTGCATTCATGCGATCGAGTGCTTGTTTGTCTGTATTGGCACAAACAAATTTCACACCCTCGATATCTGATTCCAACATGTGTTGCACAGCGTTACCGCCAGCACCACCTACACCGAATACTGTGAAACGGGCTTGACCGTTGCTGTCGCTTTGATCATCTTCTAAAAATTCAAATGAGGCCATGCCTAAAAAATTCCTAATCCATAATTGGCAGACACTTCAGCCCGTATACTGCCTTGATCTTAATAAAAATTGTTTTTTAGAATGCTGTCCAAGTTCCAGCTTGTCAAGTACAAGCAATAATCCGTACAACTTCCCAACAATATTCCCAAATATTTCAACTTAAAAGATCGACTTCAAGGTGTCATTGAAGCCCGACCATGCCCGTTTTACCCGATTCAATACTGAAAGTTTTTCCGTATCTTCTGGCTCAACGATCGTATCTTGTGTTTCGCTTTGACTGAAAATTAACAGACCTGCGGCAGTCGCGTATTGTGAACGACGTAAAGCGGCTTGCTGTTGATCATCGGCATATACTTGCATAGGTGGATTACCTAAGTGTGCAGAGACACCTAAAATCCGACGTGCAAATGTCACCATCCCTTCAATTTGGCAGGCATCACCTGTGAGTACAACACCATGGTATAAACCATGAATCGCACCATGATCGACCAATTCATTACGCACTTGATTAAAGATTTCTTCATAGCGCGCAATAATAATTTCGGTCAGTTCAATTCGGCTAATGGTTTGTGGACCATCAATCCCTTGGAACTGAATCATACTTTCAGGTTTAACCACTTTCAGGTCAACACAACCATACAACAGCTTAATGCGTTCAGCTTCTTCTGTTGTGGTTTGCAATACAGCAGCAATATCACGTGTTACATGCTCGCCGCCACGTTGCAAGGTGTGTGTCATCGCCAAGCGACCATCTAAATACACCGCGATATTGGTCGTACCTGCACCAATATCAACCAAGCACACACCATATTCTTTTTCATCTTTAAGCAAACTGGCTTCAGCTGTTGCTAATGATGAAATGACCATGCGTTCAACACCAATATTGGCGCCTTTTAATGCACGATCCAAATTCTGCATGGTGCTGATGGGCAACATCATCAAATGATAATGCCCTGTCATACTCCGTGCTGACATGCGAATCGGGTTTAATACCCACTCAGGTTCATCATCTAGTTCAAAACCTAAAGGTACAGCACTCACCAAATAGTGGTCAGACGTTAAATGACTGGCTTTGGCCAGTTCTAATGCACGCACCACTTCATTGGTGGTAATCGCATGGTCATTATTTTCAATTGGAGTGCGACCAGAGGCATAAAAACTTTTTAGTTCAGCACTTGGAATGGAAATCCACGCAGAATGTACACGACATTCCGCCATATCTTCCGCTTCCTGCACTGCATTTTTAATTGCGGTAACAACTTTATCGAGACTGACAATTTTCCCTTTATTCATGCCGCGGTTACGAGCGGTCGCCATCCCTACCACTTGGATATTGTCTGGCGCGTGTACCTTACCAATCAAAACTGAAACTTTGTGTGTCCCAATGTCAATCGCAACAACCGAGGGAACAGCTTCATTCATTATTTACTACTACCATTCACATGTTTGTTTAATTTATGGCTTAAAGCCTCTACTTATAAAGCCGATCATTATGGCTTTACCGGCGCTGCATTCGCAATGCCTATGTCATCACTGGTTACAACAAACTGACCATTTACCGACTTTGCTGGCACAGAGTTTTTCCATTGAATCGCTAAACCATTTCGGTAGCGCAAATCGATGGCAGAAATTCGTGGCCAAACAGGTTTTAAGTCACTGTGTGCGAGATAACTTAAACGCTGCAACTTACTCATGGTCTGATCCTGATCGACAATCACACGTAAGCCTGAATCAAACTGCATAAACCAAGTCATTCGTTCTGTTAAATATAATTCTTTTAAACGAATGCCAACAGGTATAAATAATTGATTAATTTCATTATAGCGACGCATCATCATTTTGGACTGACTCGTCGGCCCATGCAATAACGGCAAATTCTGATGATTGGTCGGAGTTAATTCGGCAAATACATCACCACTGTCGCTTAACAGTCGCCCAGTTCCCCATCGTGCAATCGCTTGACGCGGCATCACCCGTACACGAATTGCATTTGGCCAAGCACGCGATACCACCACGCGATCGACCCAAGAGATTTCTAAAGTACGGTCACGAATGACACGTAAATCAGAGGTAAAATAATTTTGAGTCATCATCGGTGAAACGTATGACATCACTTGTTGTTTTTCTTGGGCGCTCCGCACACCCACCACATCAAGTTCAGCCACACGTGCATCCGTCATGACTTTATATAGCCCCCAAATTCCGGCAATCAAGACCATACATGCAATAAACAACAACAGCCATCCACCCACATTGGTAAGCTTTTCCTTACGTGTCGGTGGTTTGTCATGTATCGATGTCGTTGCTGCACGTTTACGGCGCATAGACGCAGGAAGTTGAGCCATAATTAGTGTGCCGCACCTGTCAGGGTTTGTTCCAAAATTGCAACACAAAGATCTTCAAAACTATAACCTACAGCATTAGCAGCTTTTGGTACTAGAGAATGACTGGTCATACCCGGAACAGTATTTACCTCAAGTAACCAGAAGTTTCCTTCGGCATCCTGCATCGCGTCAATACGACCCCAACCACTCGCACCTACCGCTTGGAAAGCGCGTAAAGATAAAGCTTGTAGACGCTTTTCTTCATCTTCAGTCAAGCCACATGGAATACCATATTGCACATCGTTACGGTTATATTTCGCTTCGTAATCGTAAAAAGCCACATCTGCAGGCGGTTCTAAACGAATCACAGGTAATGCCTGACCATTTAAAATCACAATGGTAAATTCACGTCCGGTAATCCATTTTTCAGCCATCACAACTGCATCATGCTGGGTCGCTTTTGCAATTGCGGTTGCAAAGTCTTCAATTTTTTCAACTTTGCTCATACCAATGCTTGAGCCTTCATGCACCGGCTTAATGATAAATGGCAAACCAATTGAATCTACAATTTCTTGTAAATCTGAATCTTTGCTGACAATACGATAAGGTGCTGTCGGTAGTTCTGAACCTTGCCAAACTTGTTTAGTTTTGACTTTATCCATACCAATCGCTGAGCCTTGAACGCCCGTTCCAGTGTACGGAATGTTTAACCATTCCAAAGTACCCTGAATTTGACCATCTTCACCACCACGGCCATGAAGTACGATAAATGCACGGTCATAAGCCACCAACTCAGTCACACTGCGTTGCTGCGGATCAAATGCTTCGGCATTTACACCCGAACGCACCAATGCTTCAAGTACAGCTTTACCACTATCGAGAGAAACCTCACGTTCGGCAGATTTCCCACCTAATAACACGGCAACTTTGCCGAATTTTGAAGCATTTGACACGTTTATATCCTTAAACTTTTATCTACGGTCTAAACAAACTTTGGATCACCCAGCGGTGATCATTTTACATAGAGATTGTTTTGAGCAAGTTCGATTGAGATTGCTCCAACATTACCTGCGCCCTGTGTTAATAACAAGTCATTTGCTTGTAACACTTTTTTCATTACTGCTTGTAAGTTGCCTTCTACTGGATCGATGAGAATCGGCTCAACCTCACCACGGAGACGAATGCTTCGAGCCAACGCACGACTATCCGCACCGACAATTGGTTTTTCACCTGCAGGATAAACTTCTAATAACAACAGTTGATCGACTTGAGACAAGACATCGACGAAGTCATCAAAACAGTCACGCGTACGGCTAAAACGATGTGGCTGGAACATCATCACCAAACGACGATCTGGATGACTTGCACGTGCTGCTTTAATGGTCGCTTCCACTTCTTTTGGATGGTGACCATAGTCATCGACCAATTTCACCAAGCCATCTTCAACTTCAAATTCGCCTTGGACTTGGAAACGACGACCTACGCCACTGAAGCTTTCTAAGGCACGTGCAATCGCAGCATCAGAAACGCCTTCATCCGTTGCAATACCAATCGCTGCCAAGGCATTTAAGATGTTATGAAGACCCGGCAAGTTAATGGTTAAACGTAACGGCTCACGGTCTTTACGCAAAACTGTAAAGTGTGATTGCATGCCTTCTTGAGCCACATCAACGGCACGAATGTCGTTGTCTTCATTGAAACCATACGTCACGACAGGACGACCAATACGCGGCATAATTTCACGGATGTTGGCATCATCACCACACATCACAGCTAAACCGTAAAATGGAAGGCGCTGTAAGAATTGTACGAAGGTATCTTTCAATACATCGAAGCTACCGCCATAGGTATCCATATGGTCCGCGTCGATATTAGTGACAATCGTTGCCATCGGCTGTAAATGCAGGAATGACGCATCTGACTCGTCCGCTTCTGCCACGATATAACGACTTGCACCCAATGCAGCATTCACACCAGTACGATTTAACAAACCACCAATGACATAAGTTGGGTCCAGATTTTCTTCTGCCAACATGCAGGTCACCAGACTGGTTGTCGTGGTTTTACCATGCGTCCCCGCAACGGCAATACCATGACGGTAACGCATTAATTCACCCAACATTTCTGCACGACGCACGACAGGTGTACGGGTTTCAATCGCCGCTTTCACTTCTGGGTTTTCAGAATCAATAGCTGTTGATACCACGATTACATTGGCGCCTTGAATATTTTCAGCAGCATGACCGATGAAAACTTGAATGCCGTTTTCTTCAAGCTGAGCCGTGGTTTTCGACGCTTTAATATCTGAACCTGAAACTTTATAGCCTTGGTTTTTCAATACTTCGGCAATACCGCACATGCCCGCACCACCAATCCCAATAAAATGGATGTGTTTAATACGGCGCATTTCTGGCACTTTAATGAGCTTTTTCGCTTGATCGGCAGGCGTTGATGGAGACATAGATTACTCGAATTTTACAAATCTTGAATTAAACCAACCACGTGCTGTGTCGCATCGGGTTGTGCCTGTTGTCGAGCCTTAACCGCCATTTCCATAAGTCGTTGGCGATTCATCAGCGGCTTCAACAACGCTGTTAAACTTTCTGCGGTCATGTCCGCTTGTGGGCAAATTTTTGCAGCATTGATATTGGCCAAGAATCCGGCATTTGCAGTTTGATGGTCATCCACTGCACTTGGCAGAGGAACAAACACGGCTGCTACACCCGCTGTCGCAATTTCAGTGACGGTTAGCGCACCAGCACGGCAGATAATCAAATCCGCTGCAGAATAGGCTGCTGCCATATCTTCAATAAACGGCTGAACTTCAACTTGCATATGTTCAGGTGCATTTGCATAACGAGCCAATGTGCTTTCAGCATTATTTTGACCACACTGGTGATATACACTCAGGGGCTGTTCTAATTGCTGTAAGGCAGCTGGCACACATTCATTTAAAGCACGCGCACCGAGTGAACCACCCACAATTAAAATACGTAATGGCAACCCAGCTTTTTCACGCTCTTGGTAACGCCATGACGGATTTAAAATTTCTGTAATTTCCTTCCGTACAGGATTGCCTGTGGTCACGATTTTATCTTGAGCTGGAAAAGTATTTGGAAATGCCTGACACACCGTTTTCGCCACACGCGATAATTGCGTATTGGTAAAACCAGCCACAGCATTTTGTTCATGAATAATCACAGGAATACCGAGTGCGCGTGCAGCAAGACCACCAGGCCCAGCCACATACCCCCCAAAGCCTGCAACTGCATCGACTTTGAGTTGTTTCATATAACGCATGGCACTCAAAGTAGCTTTGAGAATTTTAAACGGTGCCATCAGCTTACGCACGACTCCATTGCCGCGTACGCCTTGGATATCAATTTGATAAATTGGAATATTATGATTTTTAAGCAGGCGATTTTCCATGCCTGTTGGCGTTGCGAGCCAAGAAACTTCACAGCCTTGTTGTTGCAACTCTTTGGCAACAGCGAGCGCTGGAAAGACGTGACCACCGGTTCCGGCAGCCATCATCATGACATGTTTCGGCTTTACTTGCGTTACTTCGGTCACTGTCTAATTCTTCAATTCTAAAAAGAGGCTAATGATATTCGATTTTAAGCAAACAATTGTAATCACAAACGCATGACCGTGAAAGGTAATTTACTTTTTTTCAACAGGCGTATGATTGTTTTTTTCTACTATTTTAAAAGTTTAAACTAGTTTTATTATTAATCTATGAGAATTGAAAAAAAATCAGACAATTTTTCACTTTAATTGCATTCACTTACAGTTTTTTTGCTTTTTTAGCTCCCCTCCCCTTAGCGCAGGACAAAAAAAGAGCCCGTGAAGGACTCTTTTAAATCTAGTGCAAAATTAAGCTTTTAAACCTGCCTCAAGGACATCAAATAAATCATCGGCAATCGAGGTGCCAAATTGCGCATCAATTTCACGTACGCAGGTTGGACTGGTGACATTAATTTCAGTCACGTAATTACCAATCACATCCAGACCAACAAACACTAACCCTTTTTCACGAAGGAATGGCCCAACTTTGGCTGCAATGGCTTTATCATTTTCGGTCAATGGACGCGCCTCGCCCAAACCACCTGCCGCCAAGTTGCCACGCACTTCGCCATTTTGCGGAATACGCGCCAAACAATACGGTACGGGTTCGCCATTGATCATCAAGATGCGCTTGTCGCCATCCACAATTTCTGGGATGTAACGCTGCGCCATAATCGGCTGTGTGCCGTTATTGGTCAGGATTTCAATGGTTGAACCAATATTAACGCCATCTTGGTATAAACGGAAAATGCCCATACCGCCCATGCCGTCTAATGGCTTCACAATCACATCGCCGTGTTCTTGCAAAAATTCACGAATCAGGCTTTGCTGCGAGGTCACTAAGGTCGGTACTTGAAGTTCAGGGAATTGCGTCGCAAACAATTTTTCATTGCAGTCACGTAGGCTTTGTGGCTTGTTAATAATCCATGCGCCTTCGCGTTCAGCCTGTTCCAAAATATAGGTGGTGTAGACAAAGTTCATATCAAACGGCGGATCTTTACGCATCAAAACCACGTCATAAGCTGCAATTGATTCTTTTTGTTTTTCGCCGAGTTCGTAATAGTGGTTGTAATCTTCAAAAACTTTTAGCGGAGAAATCAAACCAAAGGCTTTGCCTTGATCGATATATAAATCTTGCTGTAATGCATAGCCTAGCTCATGTCCACGACGTGCTGCTGCCCACAGCATGGCCATTGAGGTATCTTTTTTTAGGTTTACATTTTCGATGGGATCCATCACAACAAGTACACGCATTATTCAGTGCTCTGTTCATTATTAATTTATGAATGAGTATAGCCGAGATTTTTCTTTTGTTTATTCTGATTTTGCATGTGTATGTATGGATTCGTGTGATGCAGGCGATAATTCAAAACATTTCTATCATCGGCTTTATCTTAATAATGGAAATAAGCCATGAAAGCATTATGGCGTTAGGCCTGTGTAAATCGACGCCAAGCAATTGAGACAGATATTCATCACATCTACATCTCGCCCATCATTATTTTTGGTGAAAAAACACGTGCTTTTTATTTTTTTAGCTATTGTGTTAATTATTGTAAATAAAGAAATAGAATTAATTAATGATCAACATTGAGCAGATGGCTATCATTCTTGATGCTTTGCCAGACCCTGCTTTTGTCATATCGCGTAGTAGAAAATACGTTGCGGTTTTTGGTGGGCGCGATAATCGCTATTACCACGATGGTTCCGGTCTTGTTGGTACCTATATTTCAGATGTGATCAAGCCAGATAAAGCCAACTTGTTTATGCAACTGATCGACCAAGCTCTAGCGTCAGGAAATCTACTCATCGAAGAGTACGAATTGAGCAATAGGGATGTAAAAGGTCTGCCCGATTATGGTCCTGAAGAGCCCATTTGGTTTGAGGTGCGCATCCAAGCCCTCAGTTTTTCAGTAGATGAAGAAGACGTTGTGCTTTGGGTCGCAAGTAATATTTCAGCGCGTCACAACTTGGAAATTAAGCTGAAGGAACTCAGCCATACGGATCAGTTAACCGGTCTTTTCAATCGAAGAAAATTAGAGCATGACTTAGCATTACATTATGAGTCATACCTACGACATTCCATACAGACCTCGATTTTGATGTTCGATCTTGATAACCTCAAAAAAATCAACGACAGCAAAGGTCATCATGTCGGTGATGAGGCAATCCGAGCAGTCGCAGATATTCTTCGTTTAACGCTGCGCAAGACTGATTGCGCCTGCCGCTTAGGTGGAGATGAGTTTGTGGTCGCATTACCCAACACGGGCTGTGAACAAGCCATTCAATTTGCCAAACGGATTCATGAACATTCCAGAAAAGAATTAAGTCGGTTTTCAATAGATAACGCCCATGTCACCGTGAGCATAGGAGTAACAACCATCATGCCTGAAGATTGTACCTACGAAGATACAATTAAGCGTGCTGATCTAGCGCTGTATAAAGCCAAACATGGCGGGAAAAATAGAATTGTCGCGGCGTAAGCGTGCGGCAGAAATAAACCAAATTTCACAGTCTATTTAGCAATTTGATATTCAAGCCGTTGTGATTGCTCAGCATGAGCTCTCTCCCCTTTTCAACATAAGTTCAGTTTAGATAGGTGTCCGATATGCAGCAAGCCATTGTTGATTTTGCCTTGGATGATGAAAATCATTGGTATGCTATTTTAGCTTGTGGCCATACACAGCATGTCCGGCATGATCCGCCTTGGCAAAACCGTCCTTGGGTTATCACTGAGCAAGGACGGAACGAAAAGTTAGGGGTAATGTTGGAATGTAAGAAGTGTGATGAAGAGATGTTATTCACCAATTAAAATGTCTATGCGATAAACCATTTAAAATGTCCTGTTTTTAACCACAAGAGTCAAGCACAGGATTTAAGTTTCTTTGTTCAACAACAGCTTTCTGAGCTTTACGACTTGGCATACTTTTCTTGGCCCGGGAACGTTTATTCTGTTTTTCTAGTTCTTCATGCTGCTGTTGAATATGCGCCAGGACTGAACCTAACCGTTTATTCTCAACAATCTCTCGCTGATTCAGCTGACTTAATTTATCGAAGAGGCTGTAATTGATCTTTCGGCTATTATGCATGATGGCTACAGTACCATCCGGGTATTCCAGGAACTCAAGATACTTACCGATCAACCTCTGATTTTCTTCGGTGTTTTCCAAGAGATATACGCATTTATCATAAGTAATCGTCAGGCTATTCGTGACTCTGCGGGGTTCACGCCAAGTAAAAATATCATCTAACTCTTCGGCTGTTTCAGTGATAGGCCGATGTAGATTCTTAGGATTAAAAGCCATCTTGGCGAACTTCTGATTGAACTGCTCAATGAAGCAGGGTAGCCAGGCATTCGCTTGCTCAATCGAACAGATGCCTTTCAGGCGCATCTCCTTGATCAGACGGTCCTGAAGGGTTCTGTTGGCCCGTTCTACACGGCCTTTGGCCTGCGGTGAATTGGCGAAGATGATATCGATATTCAGGGTGCTGAGTACACGTCCAAACTGGGTAATCTTGGTGTCTTTCTTGCTGCTTTGATTCACTCTAAAGACTGAATGTTTGTCGCTGTAAAACGCTAAAGGCTTACCGTGCTGTTCGACATATAAACGTGTTGAAATCATATAGTCAAAAGTTGATTCTGACTCACAGAAGCGTAAATGCTGTAATTTGCCTGTGGCATCATCGATAAATACCAGCAGACAGCATTTAGGGGCTCGACCTTCAAACCAGTCATGGTGTGAGCCATCGATTTGGATCAGTTCACCATAACAGTCCCGGTTATAACGAGGCTGATACGGGCGTTTCAGACGCTTGGCGCGAGGAATCCATAAATCGGCTGCAATCATCCAGGAACGCAGTGTTTCCACTGAAATATCAAAGCCATGAACGGTGGTGAGCTTTTCATGCGCTAAAGTGGGTCCGAAACCATGCAGTTGATCAGAAACAATATTGAGGCACTTGAGTCTGAGCTCTTCAGGAAGCCTGGAATTGCTGATTTGACCACGACCGGCATGGGCTAATGCAGCTGGGCCTTGAGCTTTGTATTTTTGCAATAAACGTCTGATCTGACGCTCTGAAATATGAAGTAGCTGAGCAGCTTGGGACTGGGTTATGCGTTGATCACAGATTTCCTGCAAGACCGACAATCGTTTAAGTTCTTTATCCGACATAGACACCAACATATCAAACCGTCCGCTAAGAAAATTGCAAAAGTGCATATTCTAAAAGCGGACATTTTTACTTTGGAGAAACCGGACATTTCTACTTTGGGCTTACAAGTGTACTTCGTATAATCGCCATTATGTTAAATAGATTAAAATTGAGTCATTTATCTGAAAGGATTTTTAAGATATTCCTTTAATATAGAAATAATTAATAGTGTACTAATCAAAACTAGAACTGCTATAAGAATCCAAAACATACAAACCACAAATATTAAACATTAATAACACAATAATAATAATATTTTTCTGAGAATTAAGTAATTGATATTTAGATTATTTTACAAGTTCAGGTTTTTGTTAAGTTTTAATGGCTTTGTTGCATAAATATGTAAGCATCTGATTTAAATAAATTTAATTTTAGATCAAAAAATAATCAAAACTTTTAAAATCATATAGTTATGAAATCTTTGTGCAACAAAGCCATTCTTAATTGATGGAGATTTCACTTCACCTGGTAACAATATAAGCGTGTTATTTATTTTTTGGGATTTAGATGAGTTCCTTCTTCACTACTTTATTTTGGACTACTTATTTTGGCTTAGTTTTCTGTTGATTTGTTATTTATATCTCAAAAAGAGAAAAAATCGAGTCTAATCTATCTTGTAGCGTTCCTAAAATTAACATAATACACCTTATGCGAAATCAAAAAAGGGAGCTGTAAGCCACTGCTGTCCCACAATTTTTCACAAGAGGAAGCTCATTTGAGCTTCCTCTTGTTTTATGGGTATTTTATCGGGTGAAAATAAAGCTTTTAAAGTTCTTCTTTCAAACAAATTCACTTGAATTATTCTGAGTAAACGTTGAACTGTCCAACCTGTTTTTCCTAAATGTTGAGCGAAACTCACCAATAAATAGGCGATCATCGCAATCCAGATTTGTGTCTGAATTGCGTTCCTGCTGCGACCTAGAAACGCTTTTAATTTGAGATTCTGCTTAATCGCCTTAAAGAACAGCTCAACTTTCCAACGATCTTTATAAATCGCCGCAATGGTGGAGGCGGCTAAATGAAAGTTATTGCTGAGAAAGCTAAAGTGCTTGCCACTTTGCTGATCTCTATATTCAATTCTTCTTAACACTGGGGCTTTTCTTTTTAGGGCATG